>CAUULA010000047.1:0-21187 GCA_963545855.1 uncultured Prevotella sp. | reverse complement strand
GATGACGTCGAGTCTCGTGGGCTCGGAGATGTGTATAAGAGACAGCCTTAATAATTTATAATATACAAGATGAAAAAACTGCTTATCCTTATTATTATCGGGCTCATGCTCTCCTCGCTATTGAGGGCCCAAACCTACAAGAATCCCAATATCCCGGTTAAAGACCGGGTGGAAGACCTGCTCAAACGGATGACACTTGATGAGAAGATCGGGCAAATGAATCAGTTTCTTGGATTGGAATATCTGAAAACCAATCGGGCAAACCTTGACAAGGGTGATGCGAAAAACAAAAATGAGAATGTTTTCTATCCGCATACTCCCATTTCCCAAATTGAGGCCTGGACGAAACAAGGCATCATAGGTTCCTATCTGATGGTTTTCACGGCTGGAGAAGCGAATCGGCTCCAACGGCTTGCCATGCAAAGCAGATTGGGAATTCCTCTGCTCTTCGGCATTGATGCCATACATGGCAACGCAATGTGCGACAACATGACCACATATCCCTCGAATATCAATGCCGGTTGTTCCTTTGATCCGGAACTAACCTATAAGATTGCGAGAGAGACCGCGGAAGAAATGGTAACCGTAGGTATGAGATGGGCTTTTAACCCGAATGTAGAAGTTGCTCGCGATGCTCGTTGGGGGCGTGTGGGTGAGACCTTCGGAGAAGACCCCTATTTGGTAAGCGTGATGGGGGAACAAATTGTAAAAGGGCTTCAACGAAACCTTGACCAGCCGACCGATGTATTGGCATGCGTCAAACACTTTGTTGCGGGAAGTCAACCGCTTAACGGCAAAAATGTGTCGCCTGCGGATATCTCGGAGCGCACACTTCGAGAGATATTCTTTCCACCCTTCAAAACGGGTATCGATGCAGGGGCAGCAACACTTATGGTTGCACACAACGAGGTTAACGGAATCCCTTGTCATACTAATAAATGGCTGATGCAAGAGATACTACGCAAAGAGTGGGAATGGCCGGGATTTATTGTCAGCGACTGGATGGATTTGGAACATGTCTGGGAGGTTCACAAGACTGCGCCAAGCATGAAAGAGGCATTCTTCCAAGCCATAAATGCAGGCTTGGACATGCACATGCAGGGAATTCACTGGCAAGACATGGTAAAGGAGCTTGTGCAAGAAGGCAGAATTAGCGAAGAGCGTATTAATCAGTCTGTACGCCGTATATTAACGACAAAGTTCGAGCTCGGACTATTCGAACATCCATATACTGATGAAACTCTTCGCGCAAAGGTATGCCAAAATGAGCAACACATGAGCACAGCCCTCAAAGCAGCCCGTGAGAGTATCGTACTATTAAAGAACGAAGGAGAGATCCTTCCGTTATCTGAGAACAATTATAGAAAAATCCTGGTTACAGGAGTCAATGCTAACAGTCAGAATATTCTTGGCGACTGGAGCAACTGGATGGGCGATAAGACAAGCACCGTACTGAAAGGTCTCAAGGAAGTGGCAAAGAACACAGAGTTTATATTTGTAGATCAAGGTATCAATCCTCTCTATATGAAAGAGGAAAATATAAACAGAGCCGTGGAGCTATCTCGAAAATGTGATCTGAATCTGATTATTGCCGGAGAATATATGCCCCGCCATGACTGGAATAATCGTACCGATGGAGAAAACCTCGATCGATCGGATTTGAATCTCGTCGGACTTCAAGACGAGCTTATTAAAAAGTTGCAGGCTACAGGAAAACCAACCGTGCTTGTACTCATCAATGGCCGTCCGCTGAGTACGGAGTGGGCAGCAGAGCACATTCCCGCTATTATTGAAGCTTTCGCCCCAGGGATACAGGGGGGACAGGCCATTGCCGAAATTCTCTATGGGAGGGTAAATCCAAGCGCAAAACTCGCTATCACGATTCCCCGCAATGTAGGACAAACCGTTAAGGTGTATAACGAAAAGCCTGCCGCAGCATTCCATCCCTTTACTTTGACAGATGATTCTCCGCTTTATCCATTCGGTCATGGTCTTTCTTATACAAAATTCAAGTACTCAAATATGCGACTTTCCACCAATAAGACCAGTAAGGATGGGAAATTCGAAGCCAGCATAGATCTTTCAAACACAGGAACTCGCGAAGGAACAGAAGTTGTTCAACTATATATCCGCGACTGCTACAGTAATGTCTCTCGCCCCGTGAAAGAATTGAAAGACTTCCGAAGAGTCAGTCTAAAACCTGGAGAATCTCAAACTGTCTCATTCACTATCCCGGCAGAGAAACTTGCGTATTACAACGAGAATATGGAGTGGACCGTTGAGCCTGGCGAGTTTGAAATCATGGCTGGTAGTTCGTCGGCAGACATAAACCTATTAAAAAAGTCAATCACAGTCAAATAGGAAACGGAACAAACGGCCATCTGAAAATAGAATCTGTCAATTTCATAGGTTACAAACTTTCTATATATAATAGTGGGATACATAAAGATGTATCCCACTATTAATATAAATATAACCTTTAATTATTCACTGTACCACCGACAATGTCTAACAATTCACTTGTTATGGCGGCTTGACGGCTCTTATTATACTGCAAGCTGAGGTCACGCAATAAATCGTCTGCATTATCAGTAGCGGTTTGCATAGCTACCATCCGAGCGGCATGTTCAGAAGCATTACTATCAAGAAGCGCCGTGTAAATCATTAGGTTTAACAACTTGGGTACCAGACTCTTCATAACCGTAGCTAAATCCGGCTCTACTATGAAATTGTCATTCAATGGCGCTATAGCCTCTTGTTGTCGCTGTTTCTTTTCCGCCTTTTTGCGTAAGTATTCTTGTGCTTTGGCAGTAGCGAGATTCGAAGTAAGGTCTCGGTCATTCATCGCGCCAATAGCCTCGGTCGACAAGTCTATCGGAAGAAACTGACGGCGAGTAAGAACTTGGTTGCCCGCACTCCTAAAATGATGATAAATGAGTTCAACCTTGTCAATCTCACCTTTGGCATATGCCTCCGTAAGCGTTCTTGATATTTCTGCACATTCATGAGCATTTGGCTTCTCCGCAAGTTCAAGGAAATCGCCTCCTGAAGGTATTTGCAGTTTGGCGATTTTCTCTGCAACCTTGCGACCGATTGGGTAAACAATTAGTTTCGCAATACCCTTTTCCCGATATTCACGAACAACCTGCTCCATCATCTTAAGTATATTCGAATTGAATCCACCACAAAGCGATGAATTACTTGAATATACTACAAGCGCAACACGACGGATATCTTTATGAGCTTCTTCAAATATACTCTGTGCTCCAGGCGTTGAGACCAAGAACGACTTAAGTATATGCTCCAGAAGGTTTTCATAGGGCAGCATATTCTGAATGGCAACCTGAGCATGGTGAAGCTTAGACGACGCAACCATTTTCATAGCACTCGTAATCTTGCGGGTGCTGTTAACACTGGCTATACGAGTCTTGATTTCTTTCAGAGAAGCCATACACGCCTACTTTTTATATTGTCCAACAATATTACCCATTATCTGTTCCAGAACGGTTGTACAATTCTCATCTATCTTTCCTGAACCCAGAACATTGAGTATGTCGTCATGCTGCGAACGCAGTTGTTCCAAAAATAAATCCTGGCAACTACGCACCTCGCTTACTGGCACATCATGCATCAGACCATGAACTCCACAGTAAAGAATTGCAATCTGCTCGCCTACTGGCATTGGAGAATATTGTGGTTGGATAAGCAACTGATTATTCTTGCGCCCTCGGTCGATTGTCATAGCCGTTACTGGATCCATATCGCTTGAGAATTTAGAAAAAGCCTCAAGTTCGCGATATTGCGCCATATCTATCTTCAAGGTGCCAGCCACTTTTTTCATACTCTTAATCTGGGCACTTCCACCTACACGAGAAACAGAGATTCCGACATTGATAGCTGGGCGGAAGCCTTGATTGAAAAGATCACTCTCAAGATAAATCTGTCCATCAGTAATAGAGATTACATTTGTCGGAATATATGCAGATACATCGCCGGCTTGAGTTTCGATAATAGGAAGTGCCGTGAGCGAGCCCCCGCCCTTCACATGTCCTTTCATGCACTCAGGAAGATCATTCATCTGCTCTGCGACTTCCTGCTGGTCATTGATTCGCGCGGCACGCTCAAGGAGGCGGCTATGAAGATAGAACACATCTCCTGGATATGCCTCGCGGCCAGAAGGACGGCGAAGAATCAGCGAAACCTCACGATAGGCAACAGCCTGCTTGGAAAGATCGTCGTATACAACCAGCGCACTATAGCCACGGTCGCGGAAATATTCACCGATAGCGGCCCCCGCGAATGGTGCATAATATTGCATGGCTGCCGGATCTGCTGCCGTAGCACTGACAACTATCGTATATGGTAACGCCCCATACTCTTTCAGAGTCTGAACAAGAGTGGCGACAGTGCTTGCTTTTTGCCCGATAGCAACATAAATACAATATACCGGATTGCCCTGTTCATAGAAGCTCTTTTGGTTGATGATTGTATCAACAGCAATGGCCGTTTTACCTGTCTGACGATCACCGATAATCAACTCACGCTGTCCACGGCCGATAGGAATCATGGAATCAACGGCCTTCAATCCTGTTTGCAAAGGTTCCTTTACTGGCTGGCGATAAATAACCCCAGGAGCCTTTCTGTCTAGTGGCATTTCGAAACCAACAGAGAGATCTATATCCCCTTTCCCGTCAATAGGCTGCCCAAGAGGATTAACTACACGCCCAAGAAAATTATCATTTACTCGGATGGAAGCAATGCGATGCGTACGCTTAACTTTCTGTCCCTCCTTGATTCCCGCAGTAGGACCAAGAAGGACACAACCCACATTGTCTTCTTCCAGATTCATGACAATTGCCATTGTGCCGTTCTCGAATTCCAACAACTCGTTAGCCTCGGCATTACGAAGTCCATAGATGCGAGCAACGCCATCACTAACAGTAAGCACCGTTCCTACTTCGTCAAACTTTTCACCCGAATTGATATCTTCAAGTTGCCGCAATAGAACTTCTGACACTTCACTCGGTTTAATTTTATCTGACATTTGTTTTTTCTTTTTATTTTTTTAATTCTACGAGTATGCTGTGTAATTTTGATCTCACACTGGCATCCATTCTATAAGTATCATACTCAAGGATAAAGCCTCCCATAATTTCAGGGGCAACCTCAGTATTAAACTCAACAACACCTTGAGTCCTATATTCAACCATCTGCTGCATTTTTGCCTTCACTGCTTGAGAGACGACTGTAGCAGTAGTCAGTTTACAACGGGTGATATTCTTCTGCTTTCTATAAAGAGTGATATAAGAAGCAGCCATGAATTGCAAGGCTTTCTCCCTGCCCTCTTTCAGAACCAAAGCAATAAACTTCTTGGTCAACTCACTGGCATCATTGCCACAAGCCGTCTCCAAGAGTATCTGCTTCTTGTCATTCGTGAGCATTGGATTCTCTATCGCAGTGCGAAACTCTGGTACATCAAGATAGTTCTTAGAAAGGGTTTCCATCTCGGCATATACCTTTTCTTCGTTCCTCTGCCCCATGGCACTTTTCAGTAGTGCCCGGGCATATCTGACCGATATTACACCTAAATCCATAACTTTCAATTATTCAGTCTTTTTATCAACAGAAATTTCATCCAGTAATCGGTTTACTAAATCCATCTGCGCCGCATCGTTGCTAAGTTTTTCTTTAAGAATCTTCTCGGCAATCAGAACAGAGAGCTCAGCAACTTGCGAGCGAATATCACGAATTGCATTTTGTTTCTCAATCTCGATTTCTGCCTTGGCTTCCGATATAAGGCGGGTGCTTTCTGCCTTTGCCTTATCTTCTGCTTGGGCGAGAATTACATCACGAGTAGCAGCGGCCTCTTTTAAAACCACAGAGTGCTGCTCCTGTGCTTTGCGCAGAATGGATTCACCTTCTTTGTGTATATTGGCAAGTTTCTCGTTGGCCTCGTGAGCCTTTTGAAGGCTATCGTCTATAAAGACCTTGCGCTCATCCACCATCTTGATGATCACGGGGAATCCCCACCTCAATAGGATGACGAAGACCAAGGCAAAGACGATGGTCATCCAAAATAACAAGCCACTATCCGGAAGTAATAAATCCATATTTTAGGGTTAATGTTGAGAATAATTTCTTCAGATTACATAACGACGGCAAGGAAAGCCACGATAACGGCCAAGAAAGCTACACCCTCAACCAATGCAGCCGCAACAATCATGGAGGAGCGAAGATCACCCATCTTCTCCGGCTGCCGAGCCATGGCATCCATAGCCTGACCTCCAATACGACCGATACCAAGACCTGCGCCGATTACTGCAAGACCCGCGCCCAAAGCGCCACCCAACTTCGCAACTTCTGCTGCCAATAATAATGATAACATAACTGTAAATTTTAATTGTTTATAATCTATTTCTTTTTTATCTGACGGAGCTACGCCTTCCCTGACTCTTCTCTCACATGAGCCATAGATATAAATATTGCACTCAGCATTGTGAAAACCATAGCCTGAATGAAGCTTACTAGTATCTCAAGCAGCATCATAAACACGCTTAGGGAAACGCTGATTACAGACATTCCGGAACCTGCCAGATTATTAACGATATCGCTCTCGGTGAGATGGAATACTATAAAGATCATACCGGCAAAGGTCAACGCGATGGCATGCCCTGCCATCATGTTGGCAAAGAGTCGGATAATCAATGCCAAAGGCTTCGTGAAAATCCCCACAATTTCTATGATAGGCATCAAAGGAAGAGGCACTTTTAACCATGTCGGCACATCCGACCAGAAGATTTCTTTCCAGTATTCCTTCGTTCCCGTAAGATTTGTAATCAAGAATGTACATACCCCCAAGAAAGTCGTACAGGCTATATTACCCGTCAGATTGCCTCCCCCTGGAGGGAATGGAATAATTCCCATGATATTAGCCACGAATATAAAGAAGAAGCAGGTAAGCAAATAGGGCGCATACTTTGGTGAATCCTCTTTCATAATGGGTCGGATAATCTCATCATAGACATACATGACGAACATATGCATCAATCCTGTAAAGCCACGGGGGGCAGGGTCGTCCATTTTATGGCGCCTACACCAACGAGCCGGCAACAATATGCACAGGAGTAAGATGAAAGCGTCAATAAACAACACCACAACCGTTTTCGTAATGGAAATGTCAAATGGGCGGGCCTCCTGACCATTCACCATTTCACAAATCTTATTCGGATAAGTCTCCGCGTCGGCATTTTTAATATAAAGGCCATAAGGTCCGGGACGATTACCCTGCACATCCCTCTCCTCCGAGAACTGGCTGCTGCAAAACACATGCCAGCCCGTGGAACTCTTCACAATTACAGGAAGATTGATCACAATAGGCTCATCGCCAATATCGGTAATATGCCATTCATAAGAATCCTTGATATGTCCCCACAAAATTTCCTTCATGTCAATGTCCTGTTTGCCGGCGAACGAAGGCAAGGCCATCAGGCTTAAGAGCAACACGAGGAGATATTGTTTCAAAGCTTTCATACCTTTTTCTTATTTATAATTCTTTTTGTTTTTCTCGACTTTTGCAAAAAACAGGCAGTCGAAGATGAGTAACAGCAAGTAAAAGCTCACGAAAACACCCACAAATCCTAACAGTTGTGGCTTGGAACCGCGCAATATGGCTGTCCCGACAAGTATGACGACCAGTGCCAGTATCATCCTCAAAGCCGAGGCGGCCATATAGAAACAGGTCAGTACATTCGGGGAACGACGGGCTAAAGATTTCCAGCACCTTCCGTAAATGAAGGTAACCACAAGCGAATACGCCGCCGTAAAGAGCAGACTGTTCACCAAACGCAGATCTAAAGCAACCTGTATAACCAGTAAGCCAATCAGCGATGTCGCGGCAATCAGCCACAACGACACCTTATTATATAAGCGGTATATAGAGTCTACATTCTCCGGGGTTACCATAACAAACGCTCCCTACATTTCTACACACAAAGAGATCTCATTCCGTTTCACCTCTACGAAACCTCCCTGAATATTCAATTGCTGTTTCCTGCTGGCAGTCCGATAAACCACCCGCCCCTTCTCTAAGGTTGAAATGATGGGGGCATGATCCTTGAGAATTTCAAATTCTCCGACGGTACCTGGCACGAGCACACTTTCCACCTCGCCGCTGAAGATTATCTTTTCGGGAGATATAATCTTTAAATTCAACATAATCGGAACCCTTGAGATTATCCCTTTGCGGCCTCTAACAGCTTCTTGCCCTTGGCAATGGCATCGTCTATCGTTCCTACATTCAAGAATGCCTGTTCCGGAAGATCGTCGACTTCGCCGTCCATAATCATATTAAAGCCCTTAATGGTATCCTCAATACTTACCATCACGCCCGGAACACCCGTAAACTGCTCCGCAACGGCAAACGGCTGAGAGAGGAAGCGTTGAACCCGACGGGCTCTCGCCACCGTCAGCTTGTCCTCATCGGAAAGCTCATCCATACCGAGGATGGCGATAATATCCTGCAATTCCGCATAACGCTGCAACAACTGCTTTACACGCTGGGCACAATCATAATGCTCTTTGCCCACGATCAGTGGGTCAAGGATACGCGATGTGCTTCCCAGAGGGTCTACCGCCGGATAAATACCCAGCTCCGTTATCTTGCGCGAGAGCTCTGTCGTAGCATCCAGATGAGTGAAAGTGGTCGCGGGGGCAGGGTCTGTCAGGTCATCCGCCGGCACATAGACCGCCTGCACCGAGGTGATAGAGCCTCGCTTTGTCGATGTGATTCTTTCCTGCATGGCACCCATTTCCGATGCCAAGGTTGGCTGATAACCCACTGCAGAAGGCATACGCCCAAGCAACGCGGAAACCTCGGAACCTGCCTGGGTGAAACGGAAAATATTATCGATGAAGAACATGATGTCGGCCGGCTCGCCGTTCTTGCCTCCGTGATCGCGGAACTCCTCCGCAACGGTAAGCCCCGAAAGGGCTACCGAGGCACGGGCTCCTGGAGGCTCATTCATCTGCCCGTAGACCAGAGTGGCCTGGCTTTTCGACAGCTCTTCCGGGTCAACCAGCGAAAGATCCCACTTGCCTTCGTCCATGGCCTTCCTGAATTTCTCACCATAACGAATGACGCCGGACTCAAGCATATCCCGAATCAAGTCGTTTCCCTCACGGGTGCGCTCACCCACGCCGGCAAACACTGAATATCCATCGTGCCCTTTGGCGATATTGTTGATAAGCTCCATGATCAGCACGGTCTTACCCACTCCTGCTCCGCCAAACAGTCCGATCTTGCCACCTTTCATATAAGGTTCAAGCAGGTCGATGACCTTAATACCCGTGGCCAGCATCTCCTTGTGTGTGGAAAGCTCGTCAAACTTCGGTGCTTCACGGTGGATGGGATAGGCTCCCTCCATGTTCAAAGGTGCCATGCCATCTATCGGGGCTCCGATGACATTCATCATTCGCCCCTTGATCTGCTCTCCGGCCGGCATCGTAATCGGACTTCCCGTCGGAACGACTACCAGATTGCGCTGCAAGCCGTCGGTGTTGTCCATTGCCACACAACGCACCGTGTCTTCGCCAATGTGCTGCTGCACTTCGATTATCAAGTCGCGGCCATCAAGGCGTTTCACCCTCAGAGCCTCATAAATCTTTGGGAGCACCTTCTCCGGATCTTCCCCTTTGGTATCGAAGTAAACATCGATGACGGGACCGATAATCTGAGAGATGCGTCCGTTAATTTGTGCCATAAACTTTATTGTTAATATGTTTATTTTTTATACAATTCGTTCGTAGACTTGCCTGCAAAGATAAAAAAATTAATCCAAGTGAGCAAAACCTTTCCCCACTTTTTCTAAATGCTCAATTCATCGAGTACTTTTATCAGTTTTCTGTCAAACGGCTTGTCGGAGCGGATGGCCTCTGAAAGAGGGATGTAAACCACCTCGTTGTTCCTCACTCCCACCATGATATTACGCTGTCCCTGCAGAATGGCCTCTATGGCTCCTACCCCTGTACGGGATGCCAGTATGCGGTCGTGGGCAGACGGGCGGCCGCCTCGCTGCAAATGGCCGAGTATCGACACCCGGACATCATACTCCGGAAACTCCTTTTTCACGCGATCGGCATAGTAAAGAGCACCACATTTCGGACTTTCCGAGACGATAACGATGCAGGAACGCTTGCTCTTACGAATGCCGCGCTCCATGAATTGTGCCAACTGGTCGACATCGGTGGAGTCCTCTGGGATAATCGCCGCCTCCGCTCCCGACGCAATGGCGCTGTTCTGTGCCAGATAGCCGGCATCACGCCCCATGACTTCCACAAAGAAAATACGCTCGTGGCTTTGAGCCGTGTCGCGGATGCGGTCGACGCATTCCACTATCGTATTCAGAGTCGTATCATAGCCAATGGTTGAATCGGTGCCGTAAAGATCATTGTCGATCGTGCCCGGCAGCCCTACACAACAGACATCAAACATCGCCGCGAATTCCATCGCGCCGGTCAGCGAGCCATTTCCCCCGATAACCACCAGGGCGTCTATTCCCTCTCGCTGCATGGTATCATAAGCCTTCTGTTTACCCTCGTCGGTCATGAATTCCTTTGAACGGGCCGTCTTCAGGATCGTACCACCCGACAAGATAATGCCACTCACATTCTCCGTGGTGAAATCCTTCACCTCTCCATTTATCAATCCGTCATAACCACGATAGATTCCCTTAATCTTGAAACCATTGCATATACCGGCTCTTGTTACCGCCCTGATGGCGGCATTCATTCCGGGAGCATCGCCGCCGGAAGTCAGAATTCCTATCGTTTTAATCTTTCCCATATCCCAATCTATGTTTTATAAGATAAAGTACATTGCCAATAGCCCGAGCAGACCTCCCACGAGGCACTTCTGTCCCACATGCATGAAATACCATCCCACATGCAGGCGTTCCGCCTTCAGTAATGCCAAGCCGCTGATCGAGCCGATGCAAAGCACATTTCCGCCCATTGCCGAGCAATATGCGATGATTTTCCAATAATCCGCATTCATCTCCGAAGACGGATTCAGGGTGATGAAGCTCAATGAGGTCGCAAAACTATCGAGCACCGACGAGATGCATCCCGCAGCCACGCCGTATATCCAAGAATTATGTATCTGCGCCTCAAGCTGCGTCCAAAGCCAGTCGATGGCACCCGTCTCATTCACCGCCCCCACGGCCAGCATAATGCCCATCACGAAGAGCATCATCTGGATGATTCCATATTGGAACACCCTCGGCATCCTGCGCTGTATATTGGCGTCGGCCGCGAGGAGTTTCCTGTTGACCACTTCATTCACTATCCAAAGCACCGAAAGCACGCATAAGGCACCGATGAACGGGCTCAGCTTCGTGATACTGTGAAACGACGGGATGAACCACAGACCGCCAATGCCGACGAAGAGCATCAGCAGTCGCTGCCAGATATTCAGCCTTGTGTCGTCCCCACGATAAGGCATCGTGGCGAAATCCGTTTCCACCCGCTCCGGCAGACTGCGCCCGAGCCACCATGTCGGCAACGCCCACGCTATCAGGCAGGGCAGCAAGAGAGACATCGAAAAGTCTGTGGCAGAGACGAGGCCGGAATTCCACAACAGCAGCCCCGTCGAGTCGCCGATAACCGTCAGGGCCCCTCCATAGTTGGCAGCAATCACGATGACCGAGCCATAGAGCATCCTCTGTCTGCGGTTAGGGATGATTCCGTGCATGATGGTAAGCATCATCACGGTCGTGGTAAGATTATCGAGATTGGCAGAAATGACAAAGGTAACGATGGCAATCGTCCACAACATCTTCCGGCTCCTCCGCGTCCTTAGCAACTGACGGATAAAATCGAAGCAACCATTGTTGTCCAGAATTTCAACGATAGACATCGTCGCCAACAGAAAGAGGACAATCTCGGAAGCCCTGCCGACATATTTCAGGAAGACATTCCTCGCTATATACTCTTTGACGGCACTGCTATTGGCGACGGCACCTTCCAGGAAACTTGAGTACTCTGGGGCGTGCCTGGCCATCACGAAGTCGGTCCCGTAAGCGATATACACCATCCAACACGCGGTTCCCGCAAAGATTGCGACAGCGGCCTTGTTGATATTGGTAAGCCTCTCCGTGGCTATCAATACGAACGCGAATATCAGGATTGCAGTGATTACGAGTGTTATCATCTTCTGTAATTTGCTCACAAAGATATTGAATTATCTTTTAATATGCAAGGGTAAACTGCTTTTTTTAAACACGATTAACGCTGGGATGTTGAGAAGGACAGACCTTTCCCGATTCCGCCAGCATCCAACCGGACTGTTACAAGCTGTGTGTAATCCGATTACCAGCAACTTGTAATGGTGTTACACACGGCGTGTAACACCTCCACCTGCCATCTTTACAGATGCCCGATAAGTTTCCGAAGGGTGAAATAAACCTCCTCCTGCAAGCGGAAGAGTGCCCAGGAAGAGGGATGGCGCATGGGAATATATCCAAACTTAACCTTGTTCTTGCAAGTAAGCCGCCGTGTCTCTATCGATTTCCACGCACGCTTTATCTCACTAAGACCGTACTCATTGTCTGCTTGGGGCAACATCTTCCGATGCTTGAAATAAAACATATAGAGCCCCACCACATTCAGCCACCGCTCATTTTCATAAAGATTCAGGATGCGGTCGCCGCAGTTCATCGCCTCCATCATCGCCTTCATGTGTGCGTTCGCCCGCAGATAGTCATAGCGGCCGATGCCAATCCTATGGGTCGAAGAGGCTGGATGCTGTCTGTAAAAATATTTTCCTCCGCAAAATCGCACCTCTCTCGCGGCCAGATAATGCAGCCGCGTCGTGTTGTCATCACTGTAGCTGCGACATGTTTCGTCATAAGGATACCTCCTGTGAATATCCGTCCTGACCATATACACCCCATGGACATGCCACGAAAGGCTTTTCTCGAAGGCCTCCTGGCCGGTCATCACCTCAAAAGGAGGCATGGGATAACCCTCCTGACGGATCTCGGAATAATAGTTGATGACATCAAATAACACACAGTCTGCCAGCGGATTAGACTCAAAAACATCAACAGCCTGTTGAAGTGCGTCCGCAGCCAGCCAGTCGTCTGAGTCTAAAAAGCAGATGTAGTTTCCGTTTGCCACTTTCAGGCCGGCGTTCCGGGCATGTGCCTGTCCGCGGTTCTCACTCAAGAAAAAGGAGCGGACGCGACTGTCCCGGGAGGCATATCGGACAATGATTTCCCGTGTCCGGTCGACCGACTTGTCGTCAACGACTATTACCTCTATATCCTGCAGGGTCTGACCTAACAACGAGTCAAGACATTTCGCTATATATTTCTCCGCATTATAGGCTGCTACAAGTATGGTGCAAACGGGTTGGCTCATCGCTTTATCCTCCTTTTCAACGATTCCCACAGATGCGTCTTGCTCTTCAAGACCGCAACGGAATAACACAGGCTTACCCCGAACAAGGCTCCCCCCGACAGCCAATAGACGACCGGGTTGTCCTGGCACACGACCCCATACGACATCAGCCCCAGCAAGAACTGGACGGAAGCATACCTTAACGTCAGGCTTCCCAATCGATAGCCATACTTCCAATGCATATAGACACACAACACCATAAGCTCCAGAACCGATGCCAAGGTGAGTGCAAGGCCGGCTCCCCGGAGCCCCCAGGCCTTAAATCCGAAAACAACGAGCAAGACCACGGCAATGTCGTAAACCGCCTCCATCAGCAGATAGGAGAGCGAATCGCCCTTTGCCAACGGCAGATAGGCAATCGGGAGAGTAACGGCCCGCAAATACATGGCAAAGACTGCCACCTGTATCATATCCCCCGCGAACACAAACTCTCCGCTATAGAGCAGGGGCAGGAGAACGGGAACGGCTATCATCAATGCTACAAGCAATGGAGAAATCAACAAGACGCTCACCTCTATCTGCCTGTTGACGCAGGCATTCAGTGAGGGTCCTGTGCCTTGGATGGAGGAAAGGCGAGGAAAATAGTCGGTTTCCATCGCTGAGAAGACCATTCCCGCATAGGTTATGATAATCATATATCCCGCATTATAAAGCCCCACCGTCTCAAGAGAACCAGTATTGTTGAGGAAAGAACGGATGAAGAACTCCGCGCCGCTGCCCATAATCCCTGCCAGGACAAAAGCGCCTCCCAGCTTAATCATATTCATGCCTTTCCGCAAAAACCGCCTGTTGAACGACAGACGAGGCGGGCAAAGCCTGTAGGAGACACCTATGGTGAGGAGCATCTGTATCAATGCCATCACAAGGAGAGAAGGTACGATCCCCGATTCACCATAGAAATAATAGATGGGAACACTCGTTATCAATGCCCCGATGACATTATACACGGAAATCCTGGCAAGGCTTTTCAACTGCCGCAGTCCTTTCAGAATGGCGGCCTCGCCCCCTGTTACAGCCATCAATGCCACGGCCGGAGAGAGAAAAATGAAATGCAAGGTATGGTCGCCCCAATTAAAAGTCCACCAATTGAGCAGCGGACTCAACACCACGCACAGCACCATGCCCAGCAATGCGGTAAGAAAGGCCCATGAACGAATCAGGGACACGGAGGCCTCCAGCCTCGCTTTTTCTTCCTGCCGGTCGTAGTCCTCCGAGATTTGCTTCACTCCGCTCATGGCAATGCCAAAGTTCGTGGAATCGGAAAGAAGCTTGATGGTAGAATTAAAAAGGGAGAGCAGTCCCATGCCGTTTGGCCCGAGAATCAGCGCGACAAGCTTGTTGCGAATGATTCCGACCAATATATTTATTCCTTCTACACCTCCGAAAATGCCGGTATACTTAAGGATGTGGTGATAGCTGGCTCCCTGGTTCTCCATCTGAAACATCAACGGGGAATTGCATGTTTTATTATAAAAATCGCAAGACACAAACTCTTTTTCCAAGATTTTCACTATCTTTGCATAGATGAAGCTGACGATTGTCATACCCGTTTTCAACACCGAGAAGACCCTCCGCGGCTGCGCGGAGAGCGTTCTGGGGCAGAATTATCCTGACATGGAGATAATTCTGATAGACGACGGGTCGCCTGACGCTTGTCCGCGAATATGTAATGACCTCGCGGAAGCCGATGCCAGGATTCGGGTTGTCCACCAGAGACACGGTGGGCTGGGATGTGCCCGAAATGCCGGAATCGCCTTGTCCAAGGGAGAATATATCACCTTCGTCGACAGCGACGACACCCTTGCTCCCCAGACCCTTGTCGGACTTATGGAAATCATTGACGCTCATCCGGAATACGACTTGCTTGAATTCCCCATAGCAGAACGGATCGGGCACCCTCTGAAGCAGCGCATGGTCCAGTTCCCACAACAGGAATATGACGACATGAAAGCCTATTGGCTCAAGGGGAAAGCCTATCGTCATGCCTATGCCTGTAACAAAATCTATAAGAGGGAGCTGTTCGAAGGGATAAAATATCCCGAGGACAGGAACTTTGAGGACATAACCCTGCTCCCCCTACTGCTGCAGAGGTGCAGAAAGGTGGCCACCACCTCCGTGGGACTTTATAATTATTATTATAATGAGAAGGGCATCACCGCGAAAGCTACGCTTCGGGATCTTGAAGTTCTCTTACAGGCACATAATCGGATACTGCCTCTATGGCATGATTCCGAATACTATGCGCATGTCGTCAACATCGCCCTTGATGTCTACGGACTGTCAGGGCGGGTTCCCCGGCTGGTCTCCCTTCCGTATCATGACGGCTTGAAACTGAAACTGAAACAATTAATAGGATTCAAAAATCTATGCAGACTTCACAAAATATTTCACAAAATCCACTAATCAGTTTTATCATAACCGATTATAATATACCCGAGAAGATGCTCGAAGAATGCCTGCAGAGCATCTTCAATCTGTCTCTAAGTCCTTCTGAAATTGAAGTGATTCTTGTTGACGACGGGTCTGACATCTCTCCGTTGACTGCCCTGGGAGACGCCATCATCCATAGAGACGAGATGATTTATATACGCCAGAAGAACCAGGGACTTTCTGTCGCGCGCAACATCGGCCTCAAAATAGCCAATGGAAGGTATATCCAATTTGTTGACGGAGACGACTATCTTCTTCGTGCCCCATATGAACACTGCCTGGATATCGTGAGGTATCATAATCCCGACATCGTCCTCTTTGATGAGACCAGTAAGCCGCAGTCCGAGATTCCGTTTGTCTTCGAAGGACCCTTGACCGGGACTTCTTATCTCCACAATCACAACATGAAGGCGGCGACATGGGGCTATATCTTTAAAAAGGATATCCTTGGCAAGCTCCGCTTTACCCCAAATCTGCTCCATGAGGATGAGGAATTCACTCCTCAGCTCATTCTGCGTGCCGAGAAATTGTACAAGGCGGATGCCAAAGCCTATTTCTATCGTATGCGCAAAGACTCCCTGACGAACACTTCTGACCCTGTCGTGAAGAGGAAACGGCTTGACGACACGATGCAGATTATCACCCATCTGCAAGAGCTATCGCAAAAGCTTCCGTCGAGCGAGCGAATTGTCTTGGAACGGAGAGTCCATCAACTGTCGATGGATTTGTTATATAATACAATCAAGAACACGCACTCCGCAACCCAACTGGAGCACATCATCACCGACCTGAAGGAAAGAGATCTGTTCCCTCTGCCCGACAGGAAGTATTCCAAAAAGTATAACACTTTCCGGAAGATAGTGAATTCCAGAGTCGGAAGACGAATTCTTTTAATGGCCATCCGGTAAATGAGAATCTTGCTCATAGGCGAATACAGCAATGTGCACTGGACGCTTGCGGAGGGGCTCCGGACGTTGGGACACGAGGCCGTCGTTCTCTCGAACGGCGATTTCTGGAAAGACTATCCGCGCGACTGGAACCTAGAGCGGAAGCGCACAGCATTAGGCGGGTTACAATATCTTTACCGCCTGCTCGAATATCTTCCGCGGATGAGGGACTTTGATGTGGTTCAGCTCATCAATCCCATGTTCCTTGAGTTAAAGGCAGAACGAATAGCCCCCGTCTACAAATATCTCCGCAGGCACAATAAAAGAATCTTTCTGGGAGCTTTCGGCATGGATTATTACTGGGTGAACGAATGCATCACCCGGAAGCCCCTCCGCTATAGCGACTTCAACATGGGAGAAGAACTGCGCACGAACGCGGATGCCTTGAAAGAAAAAGCAGACTGGTCAGGCACTCCGAAAGAATCCTTGAACAAGAATATAGCCAATGACTGTGATGGCATCATTGCCGGTCTATACGAATACTATGCATGCTATAAACCCAACTTCCCCTCAAAGACCGCTTTCATTCCCTACCCGATGCGACTGGAGAAGGATCCTCCTATCACCCGGCACGACAAGCTGAACATTTTCATTGGCATCAACAAAGAGCGCTCAGAATATAAAGGGACGGATATCATGTTGGAAGCCGCAAGGGAGATCGTCGCAAAACACCCCGACAAAGCGGAGCTCAGAATCGCGGAAAGCATACCTTTCGGCGAATATCAAACCATGATGGACAACTCTGATGTCATCCTCGACCAGCTCTATAGCTATACTCCGGCCATGAATGCCTTAACGGCGATGAGCAAAGGTATTATCGTGGTTGGCGGTGGCGAACCGGAGAATTACGAGATCCTGCATGAGAAAGAGCTCCGCCCCATCGTGAATATACAACCTACTTACGAGAGTGTTCTTCATGGGTTGGAGTATCTTGTGTTGCATCCGGAAACCATCGTTCCCCTGAAAAACCAATCTGTTGAGTACATTAAGCGTCATCACGACTACATCAAGGTAGCCGACCAATACATAAAGGCCTATGGCATGGAAAAGGATCTATATTTGTGAGCAATGTGGGTATAAAGCGGAAGTCTACGAAGGCAAAGGTCTCTTCGGTCAACACATTACCCCTATGACTTGCCCGGAATGCCACGCGATCCAGAACATCGTGGTGGGCGGGGTCATCGGAGATGTCGCTCCGTCGTATAGTACGGAGACGGGCAGACTCTGTCTAAGATGCGGAAGTGATAAGATTAGGGTCTGGAACTTGCACACCTGTCCGAAATGTAGAAGTGAGATGAGGGCTGCCGATGGGAAAGAATTCTGGACCTAACCTAACTCGAGAATCAGAATATTCCGGGTTTTGACGGTTATCCTGAAACGGTTGTCGGGCCTTTCATTCACCACCCAGAGAATGTTGCCACTCCCATCCGTTACCACTAATTGCCCCCGCTTCGACAAAATGTCTTTCTTTAAATCGGTCAGGAAATCGCTCACAAGCTTCGTCCCTTTCATTCCGAATGGAGTAAAGCTGTCCCCAGTCATGATATTCCTCACTGTCAAAGGAAACTTCACGAGCTCTGCATCGAGCATGGCCACATTCTTCCTCTTGTCTATACAAAAGTCTTCAGCCTTCCGCACCGAACGAATCTCCAGCCTCAATTTACTGTTCGGGAGGACATAATTACCCTCTTCAATAATCTTCATCGAAAGGGTTTCTTGCTTTTTGAGTTTATCGATGACAAAGCCATCCCGATCGGTAACTACAATATGTGAGTCTGAATGCCATTCCTTCCCACTCTGGGAATCAACGGCCTCAAGCATCTCTCTGATCTGAGACGACGAGAAATGAAAGTCTTTCAACACATACCAAAGGCTAAACTCTGGAGAAGGAGTTGTCCTCAGCCGCTCGAAAAGTATTTTCTTATCCTCCAGAAGACCGCTCTCGACCGTGCTGAGAGCCGCATTCTCTACCTCTCTTAGGTATAGACTACTTTTATAGATATTCTCAACAGCCTTCGGATTGATTTCCTTCAAAAGAGGAATCACCCGTAAACGAATCTTATTCCGCCGGACATCATCCACGAGATTTGTGCTGTCCGTTACGAACTTTTGGCCTCTTTGACTAAGATAATCCTCCAAATCCAAACGGCCGACGCAAAGCAGCGGACGGATAAGATGTCCATTTCTGGGAGCAATACCGGTAAGACCCTGAATGCCCGTTCCCCTCACAAGATTCAGTAAAATTGTCTCCACGCTGTCATCGCGATGATGGGCCACACAGATATCATCGGCCTGCATATCCATGCGAAGTTGTTCAAAATATTTATACCGCAGTTCCCGGGCGGCCATCTCAGTACTCACCTTATGCAGCTCTGCATAGGCTTGGGTCTCAAAATGAACCCGATGGAGTGGAATGCTTTCCTCTGCGCAAAGGTCGACACAGAACCGTTCATCTCTATCCGACTCTTCACCACGAAGATGAAAGTTACAATGAACGGCTTCAATTTGATAGCCTAAGGATTTTAAAATCAACAGAAGTGAAACGCTGTCGGCACCACCCGAAAGAGCCACAAGATACTTCCCGTCCTTCCGAAGAAGGTCGTTCTGACGGATGTATTTTTCTATGATTCTATTCAACATAAAGAACCAGACCTTTCAAATATTCTCCTTCGGGATGATAAATATTAATAGGATGGTCGGCAGGCTGATGCAGCTGATGCAAGATACGCACTTCCCTGCCTGCCTGGGCGGCAGCCGTAAAGACGGCGTTACGAAAGTTATCTTTCGTAACCACTTGCGAGCAGCTAAAGGTAAAAAGGATTCCGCCCGGCTTGATACGCTCCAATCCTTTGACATTGAGCCGTGTGTATCCCTTCAATGCGTTATGCAATGCGCCGCGGTGCTTGGCAAATGCGGGAGGGTCCAAGACTATCAGGTCATATTTGCCGTCATTGCCATCAAGAAAGTTGAAGGCATCTTCGCAGAAAGCCTGGTGTCGTTTGTCATCAGGAAAGTTTAAGCTAACATTTTGATTGGTAAGTTCTATCGCCTTCGCACTGCTGTCTACGGAATGAACAAGGGTTGCACCTCCACGCATTGCGTAGGCCGAGAATCCTCCTGTATAGCAGAACATGTTCAGGACGGAACGGTTTTTCGCATATCTTTCAAGCAATGCGCGGTTTTCCCTTTGATCCACAAAGAACCCCGTTTTCTGACCTTTCAGCCAGTCTACATGGAATTTCAGGCCATTTTCCAATGCGATATCATGATTGCTACCGCCGTAAATAAAGCCGTTTTCCTGTCCTAAATCAGCCTTATAAGGCAGCGTAGTCTCACTCTTATAATAAACATTCGAAATCCTTTTGCCCATCACTTGCATCAAGGCATTGCATATTTGCTGACGACAAACATGCATCCCCACGCTATGAGCCTGCATTACTGCCGTCTCTCCATAGCAGTCTACCACCAATCCCGGCAGGTTGTCGCCTTCACCATGAACCAATCGATAGGTATCGTTCGACGGATTATCGGCAATACCTATACTGATTCTCAGCCGGAGGGCAGACTTTAAGCGGTCTTCCCAGAAGCCCTGATTGATTTCAATATCACGGAAAGACAAGACGCGCACGGCAATAGAACCGACTTGGTAATGCCCCATCACGATAAAATCGCCATGCGCAGTAAGGATCCTGACGATTTCTCCTTCCTCTATTCCTTCATCCATTTTCTGGATCGCACCGGAATATATCCAAGGATGAAAACGCAGCAAACTCTCTTCCTTGCCTTTCTTTAATTGGATAGTCTTGTATCTGGTCATTTCGCTATATTTTTAGTTCTACTACTGGTTCGGGGACTTTTACGAGTTCATAGTCTCCCGTTCTTTTCAATCGAAGTATCTCCTCATAGAGATTTATACAGGTCCACGCATCCGTGGCGGCATACTGTTTTTGCTTGTCGCTCAGCACATCCGCTTCCCAGTTAGAAAGCCTTTGCCGCTTACTTATTTTCTGATGGAAGAGGTTGGCATAAAGTTTCTGCAATGCCAGATCTTCTATTCCAAGCTCCCCCACTATGTCCTGAAGGTCTATAAAGTATCCCGGCTTAAACTCAACCCTTTTATGCAAGGCCAGCAAATCATCGTGCCAGGAAAGCCCTATCATAGGAACATCGGTATTCTCAAGTAGCTTTATCATGGCAGGAGTCAGTCCTGTGCGGTTCAAGCGGAAGAGGAAACAGGTATCCCTTGAAGACACCTGCAGGAGCGACACCTTGAAATTATCTCCCTTCCTGAAGGAAGGACGAGTCTCCCTGTCTCTTATACACATCTGACGCTGCCGACGACTAGTCGAGTGTAG
>CAUULA010000046.1:0-21532 GCA_963545855.1 uncultured Prevotella sp. | reverse complement strand
AATAATGAAAACTTGGTATCATGCCAAATGAATTGGAAAAGAATTGGGAAATTAAGCAAAAAATATGATGACAGCTAACGAAATACGCGATTCCTACAAGAAGTTCTTCGAATCGAAAGGGCATACCATCGTGCCGTCGGCACCCATGGTAATCAAGGACGACCCCACCCTGATGTTCACCAATGCAGGTATGAACCAGTGGAAGGATATCATCCTGGGCACGAAAGACCCGGAGCCGCGCCGCCGCACCGACTCGCAGAAATGCCTCAGGGTAAGCGGAAAGCACAACGACCTCGAGGAAGTGGGCCACGACACCTACCATCACACCATGTTCGAGATGCTCGGCAACTGGAGCTTCGGCGACTATTTCAAGGAGGGCGCGATAGACTATGCCTGGGAATATCTCGTGGATGTGCTCCATCTCAACCCCGGGGATCTCTATGTAACGATATTCGAGGGGGCGCCCGAGGAAGGCATTGCCCGCGACGACGAGGCTGCCCGGTTCTGGGCGAAGCATGTGCCGGCCGACCATATCCTTGAGGGCAACAAGCACGACAACTTCTGGGAGATGGGCGATGTCGGGCCCTGCGGCCCCTGTTCGGAGATTCATGTCGACTCCCGCAGCGACGAGCAGAAGGCCAAGGTGCCGGGGCGGGAACTCGTAAACAAGGACGATCCGCAGGTCATTGAAATCTGGAACATCGTCTTCATGCAGTTCAACCGCAAGTCAGACGGCACGCTCGAGCCCCTTTCCATGAATGTCATCGACACGGGAATGGGCTTCGAACGACTGGTGCGCATGCTTCAGGGCAAGCACTCCAACTATGACACGGACATCTTCCAGCCCATCATCAAGCAGATAGAAGCCCTTTCGGGCAAGAAATACGGCTTCACCACGCCTACCGGCGAGAATGGTGAAGGAACCGGCGAGCAGGAGAAAATCGACATCGCCATGCGCGTGGTGGCCGACCATCTGCGCGCCGTAGCCTTCTCCATTGCCGACGGCCAGTTGCCCGGCAATGCCAAGGCGGGCTATGTCATACGCCGAATCCTGCGCCGCGCGGTGCGCTACGCTTACACTTTCCTCGGCCAGAAAGACGCCTTCATGTACAAGCTCGTGCCGGTTCTCGTACAGGAAATGGGAAAGGCCTACCCCGAGCTTCCCGCCCAGCAGGAACTCATCGGCCGGGTGATGAAGGAAGAGGAAGACTCTTTCCTGCGCACGCTGGAGAAAGGCATACAGCTGCTTAACGGCGACATGGACGAGCTGCGTGCCCACGGACAGACGCTACTCGACGGCACGAGTGCGTTCCGCCTCTTCGACACTTATGGCTTCCCGCTCGACCTCACGGAACTCATCTGCCGTGAGAACGGATACTCCGTAGACGAGGCTGGCTTCAACGAGGAAATGGAGAAGCAGAAAGCGCGTGCCCGCAATGCGGCCGTCGTGGAGAACGGCGACTGGCAGGTGCTCAGGGAAGGAGAGCAGGAGTTCGTGGGGTATGACTATTCCGAATACGAATGCCACATTCTCCGCTACCGCAAGGTTACGCAGAAAAAGAGCTCTTTCTATGAGCTCGTGCTGGACCATACGCCGTTCTACGGCGAGATGGGAGGACAGGTGGGCGACACCGGAGTCCTCGTTTCGGAGAACGAGACCGTTGAGGTCATCGACACGAAGCGCGAGAACAACCAGAGCATCCATATCGTCAAGGAGCTGCCCAAGGAGCCGAGAGCCGACTTCATGGCATGCGTGGACATCGACAAACGCGACGCTTCGGCCGCCAACCATACGGCCACGCATCTCCTGGACTATGCCCTGAAGCAAGTCTTGGGCGACCACGCAGAGCAGAAAGGGTCGTATGTAAGTGCCGATACACTACGCTTCGACTTCTCTCATTTCCAAAAAGTCTCCGACGAGGAGCTGCGGCAGGTGGAGCGTCTGGTAAACGATATGATCCGGCAGGACTTCCCGCTCGACGAGCATAGGGAAACTCCATTGGAAGAGGCAAGGAAGCTTGGAGCCGTCGCTCTCTTCGGTGAGAAGTACGGCGAGAAAGTGCGGGTGGTGCGCTTCGGCCCCTCCTGCGAATTCTGCGGCGGCATCCATGCCAGGTCGACAGGCCGTATAGGAATGTTCAAAATCATTTCCGAAAGCTCCGTCGCTGCCGGCATACGCCGCATAGAGGCAATGACAGGCAAGACATGTGAGGAAGCTATATATGCTCTGGAGGACACCGTGCGTAACTTGAAGAACCTTTTCAACAACGCGAAAGACCTCGAAGGGGTCATCCATAAGTATATCGACGAGCACGACCAGATGAAAAAAGAGCTTGAGCAATTCGCCGCACAAGCCGTGGAGCGCACCAAGAAAGCCCTTATAGAGCGTGCCGAGACCATCAACGGAGTAACGGTTGTCAGGGCCGTGCTGCCTCTCGAGCCCGCCCAGGCGAAAGATCTTGTCTTCAAGGTGCGTGAGTCCATTCCGCAAAATCTTGTCTGCGTGGTTGGCTCTATGTCGCACGAGAAGCCGATGCTAAGCGTCATGCTGAGCGAAGACATGGTGAAGGAGCACGGCCTGAACGCAGGTCAGATCATCCGTGAAGCAGCCAAACTCATTCAGGGCGGAGGCGGCGGGCAGCCACACTATGCACAGGCCGGAGGCAAAAACATCGACGGCCTGAACGCCGCCGTCGACAAAGTCGTCGAGCTGGCGCGTCTTTAACAGAACCTCACGGAATCAGAAAGTGGGTATTCCCAATATGGAAATACCCACTTTCTGCGTGTATTTATCCCGCAGAAATCTCTAAATCAGAAGACAATACACGGCGGGCGCACGATTTCCTACTACCCATTTCCTATCGTAGAGACCTGATTCCGCATGATGGGAAGCCCTCGATTTTATTTTCGGCTAACGCTTGCAGGATTTTCGGGAAATAACTATCTTTGTAGCGGAACCATAAAATAAAAGATTATGTCAGTAGTAACAACCAAGTATTTAGGAAAGGCTCGCGTAGAGTCTGTGTATAACGCAACCGGCGAAAAGATAACCACCGATGCAGGAAAGGCGGCAGGAGGATATGGCGAACATGGCAATCCGGTAGAGGTGCTGTGCACCGCGCTTGCTGCATGTGCCCTCACGGTAACCGGTCTTAACGCCGAGAAGGCCGGCGTAAACTTCGCGGGATGCTATGCCGAAGTAACGAATTACGAGGAGGACTTCAGCAAATTCGTAGTAACCAAGATCAGTATTACCTTCCACCTGAAGGCTGAATACGACGAGAAACTGCGCAAGAAGCTCGAGGCCTTCTCGCATCGGGCCTGCTTCGTGGGCAACTCTTTGACCACGGAGAAAGACTTCACATTCGTGTATGATCTGTAAGCAACCTTATCCCCGCTTACCTGAACAAGGGGCGGGGATATGCTTAAAGGGAACCCTTAAGGGACAAGTCTTTGGCGAAACGCTCGTAGACCTCCCTTGAAACTCGCCTTGCACGGAGACTTCTCACGGCCGGGAAGTCGGAGAAATAGGAACTTGCGGTGCGCAGCCAATGATGCTTCCTTATCTTGCGCACGAGCATGATCTGCCCCTCCAGCTGTCGTGCAAAGCGAGGATTGACCACGGAAAGAAAGTTCTTGCCGTCAGAAGTCTCCAAGGCCAGCACCAAATAGGTCTTGTTCCTGGGAATCCCACCCGCCCGTGGGGTCGTTTTCATGGGAGTTGTTACCGAGATTTCCCAACCGTATTTACGGTTCAGATTCTCCATCATACCCCTGAACACCGTGCCGTGGGGCGATGTATCCTTGAGCCGGGTATAGGCAATGGAATAATGAATCATCTCGTGCAACAATACATTCTGATACTGCCGTTCGGTCTGGTCATAATAGTTTGAGAGCCGAATCGTATAGTCGCAACACTCTGTCCGAAAGAGCCGGACGCGCTTCTTGCAGGACATGGAGCCGAGACGGGTCTTCGATTTCGACAAGGCAAGCCGTGGCCGCGGGAGCCTGCCACCGAAATAGTCGGTGTTAAACTTCGCAAACCAATGCGACATCCATTCCAAGGTTACCTGCATATCAAGGCCTTCCCCTGCCCAATCTTAGTTTTTCAACTCTGCCACCAGATATTCCGAGCGGGTGCCGATGCGGAACTTACCGCCCCAGATACCGATTCCGCTCGTAACGAAATATCGCGTATTTCCCTTCTGTAAAGGCCCGTAGGCATCCTCATAGACTGCATCCTCTATCCACGAGATCGGCCAGACCTGACCATAATGGGTATGCCCGCTCAACTGGAAGTCTATCGCGTTCTGCTCTGCCTGTTCCAAATGATAGGGTTGGTGGTCGAGAAGAATGGTATATCGGGTGGTGTCAATACCGTCCAGAAGCTGTTCCAGGCTCTTACGGCCGGCGTTCGTGCGGTCGTCACGACCTATAATATTCACGCCTTTCAGTGTCATCGCGGAGTCTACGAGCAGGTGTATCCCCGCATCTTCATAGAACTTCAGGGCGGCAGACCCTCCCGTATAGTACTCATGATTGCCAAGACAAGCCACGACAGGGGCTTTCAGATTGCGAAACGACTGCGCCATATTCTGCTCTATGAGAGGGCGCATATGCCCGTCGATAATATCTCCGCCGATCAAGATAAGGTCCGGATGCTCCTGATTGATAAGGTCTACCCACCGATTGAATTCAGCTATCTGATTGTGATATCCCAAGTGCAAGTCTGACAGCATGACGATTTTCAACGGGCTTTCAAGTTTCTTTGAAGTCGTCAGAGTCAGCGGCTGGCGCACCTTATCCCGATAATGGACATAGCCATAGGTGAACAACCCCACTATGATAAACAGCACCGAGAGCGTCCCCTTGATGCTATGACGCAGGAAATCGGCAGGCACCACATGCACCCATCGGCCAATGTCGAGCAGCAAGAAAAGCATCACCACATAGAGCAGGACGAACATACTGGAGTTGCCTATATGATAAGCCGTGGTGGCAACGGGCATCGGCAACTTATCAAGAGTCCATATCCCGAAGTTCGCAAAGAAGACAAACAAGCACAGGGTCATTGCCACAAGGACAGCTATCTTCCACGGCGTTGAGCACGGCAGAATCTGCCATGTACGCCAGAATGTATAGGCCACGCCTATCAACAATAACGCGAAAAATAAAAGAAACCAAATTTTCATGGGTGCAAAGATAAGCACTTTTTCCCGAAAAAGAGGGATATCTTTCCCTGATTCTTCTACCGAAGTTACTGATTCTGCCACTTTTCCTCCGTCTGCTCCTTAGGCCAGTTCACGAGAAACAGCTTCTCCGTTGCCCGGGTAAAGCCCGTATAGAGCCAGTGGATATAGTCGGGGGTAAGCATATCGTCCGTCATGTATCCCTGGTCAAGATAGATGTGTGCCCATTGTCCGCCCTGCGCCTTATGACAGGTTACGGCATAGGCATACTTGATTTGCAGCGCATTGAAGTACCCGTCTTGTCTTACCTGCCTCATTCGGTCGGCTCTCTGAGGCACATCAGCATAGTCTTCCATCACCTTATCATATAGTTCCTCGTTCTGCTCATGCGTCAGGGCGGGAGCTTCTGTGGTCAGACTCTCCATGACTGCCGTTGCCCTGAACTCCAGATTGTCGTAGTCTGGCATCTGCAACCATACATCCGCGAAGTGGAAACCATACAACTCATGCACATTCCTGACCTTCTGCACCCTCACACGGTCGCCGTTTGCAATGAAGGAAATGGGCAGTTTCTCTTTTTCCGACCAATAATAGTTGTTCTTCACGACCATGAGCATGTCGCCCGTAGACAGTTCCTCTTCCCGGCCGAGCACCATATTGCGGATACCGAGATTATAGATATTGGCATACTTATTACTCCTCGTAACCACCATCGTCTCGTCCATGCCCACCTCGGCATAGCTGGAGTTCAAGGATTCTATGAGCTCGTCTCCCCGCACCATCCGTATATCGGCAAAGCCCGAGAACTTGATCCTTGGCAGGGAGGTAGCCGCGCCGTGTGTAATCAGCTGCCGGATCAGGGTCGCATTATAGAGAATACCGCTCTTCGCTCCCTGTCGCAGCACTTCCGTCAGGTCGCATTCAAACACCTTCATGCCGTATCCCTCCATGACTTCCGTACGCAATGCCGGCGACTCCTCCTCGCCTACGGGAGGCAGCTGGGCCCTGTCTCCGATGAGCATCATCCTGCAATTACGACCCGAATAGACATATTTCACCAAGTCGTCGAGCAACCTGCCACTCCCGAAAGCCATTTCCGACAGCCCTTCGTTGGAAATCATCGAAGCCTCGTCGACTATGAAGAGCGTGTCGGCATGCAGGTTGTCGTTCAGGTCGAACGAGCCTCCGCCACCCGCGAAAGCCTTCTGCCGATAGATCCGGCGATGTATCGTGAAGGCGGGATGACCGCTATTGAGCGCGAACACCTTGGCCGCCCGCCCTGTAGGAGCCAGCAAGACCACTTTCTGCTTCAGCCCAACCAGCGCCCTGACAATGGCAGAAGCCAGGCTCGTCTTGCCCGTTCCCGCCGAACCGAGCAATATCATCAGGGCCTGAGCATCATGGTCGAACAGGAAGGAAGCAAATGTCTGAAGTGCTTTTTCCTGGTCGCCGGTAGGACGGAAACCCAATTGTTGTCGGATTTGGCAAGTTAATTCGTCAATAATCATTGATATTCAATACTTTTTTTGTATTTTTGCACTTACAAAGATAATAAAAAGACGGGAAAACCGCGACAACCCAGAAAAGATTTTGTTGCGACCCCTCGCCATACAGAAACCAGCAAACCGCCAAACATGCAGGAACTCGAAACCAGCACCATCATCAAGCGCCCTCGCATCACACTGCGCATCAGCAGCAAGAGCCTGTCGTTTGCCGTCGTCGACAACACGGTGGAGACACAGGTAGCCTATGAGCCGTTCACGACCAGAAGCGGTATTTCCACAGCCGCAAACATGAGGGAGGCGTTCAGGACGGCAACCCTCCAGAGCCGCGACTACCAGCGGGCACAGGTCTTGTTAGACGCAAGGGTGCTGATGATTCCCGTCGAGGAGTTCGACGAGAACACGAAAGAAGCCCTCTATCGCCACAGCTTTCCCGGCTCCGACAACGACACGGTCATACAGAGCATCGTGCCAGACTTGAACAGCGTGGCCGTGTTCGGCATCAACAAAGACTTGAAAATGGTCATTGAAGACCACTTTCCGGATGTAAGATACACGCCTGTCGTCCAGCCCGTGTGGAGCTACATGCACAACCGCAGCTTCACGGGAAGCAACCGAAAGCTGTACGGCTACTTCCACGACGAGAAGCTCGACATCTTCAGTTTCGATAAGAACCGCTTCAAGTTCTGCAACAGCTATGACACAAACCGTACCAACGATGCCGTCTATTTCCTGCTGTATGTGTGGAACCAGCTGAATCTCGACGCCGAGAAAGACGAGCTCTGCATCGCCGGAGAGGTGCCCGGCAGGGAACAGATACTGGAAACGCTGAAGAAATACATCCGCCAGGCCTACTTCATCAACCCCGCCGGAGAGTTCAACCGGGCACCCATCACCCAGATAAAGGGCATCACGCTCGACCTGATCACCTTGTTTCTGAAAGGAAAATGAGAATCATCACAGGCATATACAAGGGCCGTCATTTCGACATCCCGCGCTCCTTCAAGGCTCGGCCTACCACGGATTTTGCCAAGGAGAACATCTTCAATGTGCTCCAGGGATACATCGACCTCGAGGGCAGCACCGCTCTCGACCTCTTTTCCGGCACGGGAAGCATCTCGCTGGAACTGATTTCCAGAGGATGCGCATCGGTGGTCAGCGTGGAGGCCGACCGCGACCATGCCAACTTCATACGGCAATGCATGGGCAAACTGGACACCGACAAGAACATCCTCATCCGCGGAGATGCGCTCCGCTTCCTGAAAACATGCCGCCGGAAGTTCGACATCATCTTTGCCGATCCGCCCTACGCATTGCCCGAACTGCCACAGATTCCCGACCTTATCTTCAAGTACGGGCTACTCGAAGACAAGGGGCTCTTCGTCTTCGAGCATGGCAATAAGAATGACTTCACGGCGCATCCGCACTGCATCGACCACCGCTCCTACGGCAGCGTGAACTTCTCCATCTTCCGGCAGTCGGCTCTCCAAGAAAAGGAAAATCGCGCCGGGGAAAACGAATAGGGCGCTGAGACAAGACTTCCGTCCACACCCCCTACGACAATATCGGCGAAATCGTCGGACAATACCGGCGAGTTCGTCAGACAAAATCGCCGAGTTCGTCACGCCGACAGCGGCATATTGGCCAAGCCGAACCGCAGCCCACTCCTTTCAAAGACAAAGAATATAGCTATAAACGGGCAGAAGCGCCCTTTCCCCAATCCTACAACAACGGGGACAGCAGCCGCACCAGCGACTCCCAGAGACGCTTGACAAAGGGATATTTCCACTTGTCGAGGAACTCGGCGACCGTGATACAGTCTGCCTGATCCTTGAGAAACATCCGCTTCATGCGCAGGGCCATGCCCTCGTCATAAAAGAAGATGTTCGACTCGAAGTTGTGCTCGAAGCTGCGGAAATCCACATTCGTGGAGCCGCAGGACGACAGGCTGTCGTCGCAGACGAGCAACTTGGAGTGATTGAAGGCCGCCTGATAGAAATAGACCTTTACCCCCGCCTCGATCACCTCACTGACATAAGAGCGGCTCGCCCACTCCGTGAGCTTCGAGTCTCCATGCAGCGGCACCATCAGGCGCACATCCACGCCGGCCACGGCAGCCGTTCTCAAGGCGAAGAGTATAGGCTCCGTGGGCAGGAAATAGGGCGTCTCGATATAGACATAGCGCCTTGCCTGAAGCAGGATGCGCACATATCCCTGCATGATTTCCGGCCATGGGGAGATCGGGCTGCTCGTAACGACCTGAGCCAGGCAGTTGTTTTCTATGGCGGGACTGAGCTTCGGGTAATACTTGTGGCTGGTAATCAGCGTGCGGTCTACGAAATACCAGTCGACGAGAAACGCCCGCTGCAATGCATAGACGGCACCGCCCGTTACCTTGAGGTGGGTATCGCGCCAGCCTTGCCTCCGCGTCCCCTTCACATAGCGGAGGGCTATGTTCATGCCGCCGATGAACCCCACCTGCCCGTCCACGATGCAGAGCTTGCGGTGGTTGCGATAGTTCACCTTGCTCGTAAAGGCCGGAAACTTCACCGGCATGAAGGCGTGCACATCGATTCCGGCGTCGCGCATGCGCTCGTAGAACGCCGTCCGCACCTTCCAATTTCCCACATCGTCGTAGATAATGCGCACTTCCACGCCCTGGCTGGCCTTGTCGATGAGGGCATCGGCTATCAGATTGCCCAGCGCGTCGTCGGCAAAGATATAGCTCAGGAGATGGATGTGGTGCCTTGCCTGCCCTATCTCTTTGAGCAAGGCGGGAAAAAACTCATAGCCGGAAGTATAGATTTCCACCTCGTTATCCTTGAAAGGCAGGGCCATATTCTGGTTGGCATAGAGACGCATCAGGGCCCTGTATTCCTCGGGAAACTGCATATTGCGCTGCTCGGCGAACTCCAGCATGTTGCGTTTGGTAAGCTGGTCGAGGCTCCGCTGGCTGATCAGATGCTCTTTCCGCGTGTTCTGACCGAAGAAAAAATAAAGGATGATTCCCGCGACGGGCAGGAAACACAGCACCAGCAGCCACAACAGGGTCTTGACAGGCTGGCGGTTGTCCATCAGAATCTTTACCATCGTTGCGATGATTACAACCAGATAAAGCAGCAATACCAGCCAATGGATATAGATCATGGTGTCTGAATTAGCGTCTTAGACTATGATTTCGTTGCCGAGTTTCTTAGCCAGAGCATCGCGGACCTGCCTCATGTCGGTATATTCTTTCATCAAGCGGAGCATCTTCTCGGTATCGCCTTGCGAATCGCTGATTTGCTTCTTGAGTTCGAGAAGGTGCCGCTCCACATAGTCCATGCGGAAATCGGCGATGAGATGAAGGGTCTGGTTGCGGAGGTTTGTTATTCGGTTTTTCTCCGAAACCTCCTTTGCCTCGGGGATTCCCGACTTGTTTTTCAGGCTTTCGAGCAACTGGTATCGCTTCACGCTCATATCGGCGGCCAGCCTGCTGATGTCGAGGTCGGGATGGTTGAGGAAATACGGTTCGGCCTTGAAGTCGTCGTCGGCATTATGCTCCACGGCCTCCCTCAAGACTCGACTGAAGAGCGGGTTCTGGAATTTAAGGCCGTCGGCGGAGAGATCATAGTCGATATACTGCGAGACCGTCAGGTTATAGGCCACTCCGTTATCGTCTTCCACATCCCTGAAGATAACCTCCTCGCCATGGCAGATAATCATCTGCACAAGCATCTGCTCCACTTCAGACGACTGGCGGACGATGGGAGAAGTCTGAATGGCGGGCTGCGCCACCTGAATCCTCTCCGGTTGGGGGGTGCCGGGACCGCCTTTCTGCTCCATGTTCTGGCGGATGAAGCGGTTCATCTGATTGATGAGGGTTGCCTCGTTGATGCCGATGCGCTGGGCGCAGTCATGCACATAGGTGTCGCGGAGTATCGGATTCTGCACCACGGCGATGCTCTGCACGATGGAGTTGATAGCCTCCGAGCGCTTCAGGGGGTCGGTCTCGCCCTTCAGGAGCAGGCCGGTCTTGAACTGGATGAAGTCGGTCTGGTTTTCCTCTATATACTTTCGGAAGTCGGAAGCCGTGTTCTTCCGGGCAAAACTGTCGGGATCCTCGCCCTCGGGAAGCAGCAGCACCTTGAGGTTCATCCCCTCCGAGAGCAGCATGTCGGTGCCTCTGAGAGCGGCATGGATGCCTGCCGGGTCGTCGTCGTATATCAAGGTGATGTTCGAGGAGAAGCGATGAAGCATGCGAATCTGGGGGAATGTGAGAGCCGTTCCCGACCCTGCCACCACATTATGGATGCCGCTCTGATACATGGAAATCACATCCGCCTGTCCTTCCACCAAGTATACGCGGTCTTCCTTGGCAATGGCCTTGCGGGCCTGATAGATGCCGTAGAGCGCGTTCGACTTGTCGAAGATGTCGGAGGAGGGAGAGTTCACATACTTCTGACTGACCCCCTTGGTGCGCGCATCCAGCACGCGGGCGGTGAATCCGAGCACTTTCCCGTTCAGGCCGACCCACGGAAAGACCACTCGCCCCGCATAGCGGTCGAGCAATTCGCCCTGCTCGGTCCTGACGCAGATGCCCGTCTTGAGCAGGAATTCCTCCTGATAACCCTTGACGAGAGCCGTCCGGGCAAGAGCGCGGCGGTCTTGAAGGTCGTAGCCTAACCGAAAAGCCTTGATAGTATCATCGCGAAACCCACGACTGCGGAAATACTGCATGCCGAGCGCAAGCCCGTCCACATGATCATTTAAGAGGCTCTCAAAATAAGAAGCTGCCCATTCGTTGACGATATACATCGACTCGCGCTCGCTCTCCTCCTTCTTCTCCTCGGCCGAAAGCTCACGCTCCTGTATCTCGATATGATACTTATTGGCCAGCCAGCGCAAGGCTTCAGGATAGTTCATCTGCTCGTGCTCCATGATGAAAGACACGGGATCGCCGCCCTTGCCACAGCCGAAGCAGTGGCAGGTGCCGCGTGAAGGAGTAACGATGAACGACGGTGTTTTCTCGTTATGAAACGGGCAGAGCCCCTTATAGTTGGCTCCGCTCTTCTTCAATGTAACGAAATCCGACACCACATCTACGATATCGGCAGCATCCTTGATTCTTTCTATGGTCCGGCGGTCTATCATGTCTATCGGGCAAAGGCAGTGCCAGCGAGCGCAATGAGAACCCGTTCTCTGATTGCCGAGCGCAGCCTGCGTTATGTAAAGGCAGCGCAAGCGAGCGCAATGAGAACCCGTTCTCTGATTGCCGAGCGCAGCCTGCGTTATGTAAAGGCAGCGCAAGCGAGCGCAATGAGAACCCGTTCTCTGATTGCCGAGCGCAGCCTGACTTATGCAAAGGCAGCGCAAGCGAGCGCAATGGGAACCCGTTCTCTGATTGCCGAGCGCAGCCTGACTTATGCAAAGATACTGCAATTTTAATAGATCACAAAGTATTTCGGCAAATTTAATAGTTGCCCGAAGACAAAAAGGCCGCCTCCGACAGGATTACAAGTGGCTTGTAACCCGGTTACAAGCTGTGCGTAATAGGATTACAGACCGTTTGTAGCCCCTCCGTCTGCCATCTTTGACAGGAATGCCAACAGACAAGACGGGCACGGAAGAGGGTTCCGAAACAGGCAGGACATCATTGCACAAAACTCAATTTCTGTGCACAAAATCCGTAAAACTGTGCATTTTCCGATGATTTATTTGCCAGAAAGGCAAAAAAATAGTAATTTTGCACCCGGTAAAAAGAATTATACACATTATTAACAGATCATATGAGTTTGAAAATCGTTGTACTTGCCAAGCAGGTACCAGACACAAGAAACGTGGGAAAAGATGCCATGACAGCCGAAGGAACGGTAAATCGGGCAGCCCTTCCTGCGATCTTCAACCCTGAAGACTTGAACGCCCTGGAGCAGGCTCTTCGCTTAAAGGAGCAGTATCCGGGGTCTACAGTAGGCCTATTGACGATGGGTCCTCCCCGTGCAGGCGAGATTATTCGCCAAGGTCTCTATCGAGGAGCTGACACGGGATGGCTTCTCACCGACCGTCTTTTTGCTGGAGCCGACACGCTGGCGACCTCTTACGCGCTAGCTACAGCCATCAAAAAGATCGGTAACGTAGACATCGTGCTCGGCGGTAGACAAGCTATTGACGGCGATACGGCACAGGTAGGCCCTCAAGTTGCACAAAAACTAGGACTCAATCAGGTTACATATGCCGAGGAAATCCTAAAGGTTGAGGACGGAAAGGCCACCATCCGCCGCCATATCGACGGTGGAGTGGAAACCGTAGAGGCCCCTCTGCCGGTGGTCATCACCGTCAATGGCAGCGCGGCTCCCTGCCGTCCCTGCAACGCCAGGCTGGTAATGAAATACAAGTATGCCACCTGCCCCATGGAACGCAAGGGCGACGAGCCGTGGACGGAGCTTTACGAAAAGCGCCCGTACCTCACCCTGAACCAGTGGAGCGTGGCCGATGTAGACGGCGATCCGCAGCAGTGCGGACTGGCCGGATCGCCTACTAAGGTGAAGGCTGTTCAGAATATCGTGTTCCAAGCCAAAGAGAGCAAGGCCCTCACAGCGTCGGATGCGGATGTGGAAAGCCTCGTCAAGGAATTGTTAGAAGAAAAGATCATCGGTTAACAAAGTAGTGCTTTATGAATAATGTATTTGTATATTGCGAGATAGAAGGCACTACCGTGGCCGAAGTATCTCAGGAATTGCTCACCAAAGGCCGCAAGCTGGCCAACCAACTGGGCGTGGAGCTCCATGCCGTGGTTGCCGGAACCGGCGTCAAGGGCAAGGTGGAAGATCAGATCCTGCCGTATGGTGTAGACAAATTGTTTGTTTTCGACGGTGAGGGATTATTCCCTTACACATCAGCTCCGCATACGGATATCCTCGTAAACCTCTTCAAAGAGGAGAAGCCGCAGATAGCTCTGATGGGAGCAACCGTTATCGGCCGCGACCTCGGACCACGCGTATCGTCGTCCTTGACCAGTGGTCTTACGGCCGACTGCACGCAGCTCGAGATTGGCGACTACGACGAGAAGAAGACCGGGAAGCACTATGACAACCTGCTCTATCAGATTCGCCCTGCCTTCGGAGGCAACATCGTTGCCACCATCGTGAATCCCGACCATCGCCCGCAGATGGCCACCGTGCGCTCAGGTGTCATGCAGAAGGCTCTTTACGACGGCAAGGCGAAGAACGAAGTGGTGTATCCGGAGGTAGCAAAGTATGTTCCGGAGTTTGACTATGTAGTGAAAGTGCTCGACCGCCATGTGGAAGCAGCCCAGAACAACCTGAAGGCCGCGCCCATCGTCGTAGCCGGAGGCTATGGCATGGGCAGCAAGGAAGGCTTCGACATGCTGTTCCAGCTCGCGAAAGAGCTGCATGGCGAAGTAGGCGCAAGCCGTGCCGCGGTAGACGCGGGATGGGTAGCCACCGACCGTCAGGTCGGCCAGACGGGCGTTACCGTGCATCCTAAGGTATACATCGCATGCGGTATCAGCGGCCAGATTCAGCACATCGCGGGCATGCAGGACGCAGGTATCATCATCTCGGTAAACAATGATCCCGACGCTCCCATCAACCAGATTGCCGACTATGTGATCACGGGAACCGTGGAGGAAGTGGTTCCGAAACTGATAAAATACTATAAGAGTAATACCAAGTAATAATCAAGAATAAAAGAAGAAGAGAATAAAAGAATAAAAGCCAATAGCTTGGAAGCAGAAAATCCAAGACTTTGAGATTAAGGAACTATGACTTACAGTATCTTCGACATCCACGCCTGGCAGAAGGCCTATGAGTTTACACTCTTGTCCTACAAGGCCACAAAGGGGTTTCCCGACTTCGAAAAATACGGCTTGGCATCACAGTTCCAAAGAGCAGCGGTATCCATCGTGGCCAATATTGCCGAGGGATCCAGAAAGACGACGAAGCCAGACAAACTGAAATTCATGAACATAGCACAGGGAAGTCTGGAAGAATGCCGATGCTATGTGCTGCTGGCCAAAGACTTGGAATATATATCGGCTATTGAGCATGATATCTTGACGGCCTGTCTGGAAGACACGAGCAGACTCCTGAACGCTTTTACAGAAGGTATAGAGACCCACGATTTCAATTCCCAGATATAGGCATCCGAGGTAATGGCTGTTATTCTTTTATTCCGTTATTCTTTTATTCTATAGCAAAACAAGCAAAAATGTCAAATTACTATACAGACCATCCAGAGATCGGATTCCACCTGAACCACCCTCTGATGAAGCGCATCGTTGACCTCAAGGAGCGCAACTATGCAGACAAGGACCAGTTTGAGGACGCCCCGGTAAACTACGAGGACGCCATCGAAAACTACAAGCGACTGCTTGAAATCACGGGCGAGGTGGCAGCCAACATCATCGAGCCGAACTCGGAGAGCGTGGACCAGGAAGGACCGCATCTGGAGAACGGACGCATGATTTATGCCAGCAAGACCTACGAGAACCTCGACGCCACCCGCAAGGCCGGCCTCTGGGGACTCTCCATGCCCCGCCGCTATGGCGGGCTGAACCTTCCCAATGTGGTATTCTCCATGGCCTCGGAGGTGATTGCCGCCGCCGACGCCGGCTTCCAAAACATCTGGAGCCTGCAGAGCTGCATAGACACACTCTATGAATTCGGCAACGAGGAGCAACGCCAGAAGTATATCCCACGCATCTGCCAGGGAGAGACCATGAGTATGGACCTCACCGAACCGGACGCGGGATCCGACCTGCAGCGCGTGATGCTGAAGGCCTCGCAGGATGCCGACGGCACCTGGAGGCTCAACGGCGTGAAGCGTTTCATCACCAACGGCGACTCTGACCTCCACCTCGTGCTGGCCCGCTCGGAAGAAGGAACCCGCGACGGCCGCGGCCTCTCGATGTTCATCTACGACAAGAGGGACGGCGGCGTTACCGTGCGCCACATCGAGCACAAGCTCGGCATACATGGAAGCCCCACCTGCGAGCTGGTCTTCAAGAACGCGAAGTGCGAACTCTGCGGCAGCACCCGCATGGGTCTCATCAAGTATGTGATGGCCCTGATGAACGGTGCCCGCCTCGGAATCGCCGCGCAGAGCGTAGGCGTTGAGCAGGAAGCCTATAACGAGGGCCTCGCCTATGCCAAGGAGCGTGCGCAGTTCGGTAAGAAAATCATCACCTTCCCGGCTGTCTACGACATGATCAGCCGCATGAAGGCCAGGCTCGACGCGGGCCGCTCGCTGCTCTATATGACCGCACGCTATGTGGACATCTACAAGGCGCTGGAGGACATCGCACGCGATGGAAAGCTCACGCCGGAGGAACGCCAGGAGATGAAGAAATACACCCGACTGGCAGACGCGTTCACGCCGCTGTCGAAGGGCACCAACTCTGAATATGCCAACCAGAACGCCTACGACGCCATCAGCATACACGGCGGATCGGGATTCATCATGGAATACAAGAGCCAGCGCCTCTACCGCGACGCCCGCATCTTCTCCATCTATGAGGGAACGACACAGTTGCAGGTGGTTGCGGCCATCCGATACATCACCAACGGCACCTATCTCGACATCATGAAAGAGATGATGCAGAGCGAGGTGAGCGACGACCTGAAGCCGCTGAAGGCACGCGTGGAGAAGCTCATCGCCCTCTACGAGGAGTCTGTCGACAAGGTGAAGGCCGACGAGAACGCAGACGAGCACGACTTCCTGGGGCGCCGCCTCTACGACATGACCGCCAACATCATCGAGTCGCTGCTGATTCTGGACGACGCCACAAAGGCTCCCGCACTCTTCGCGAAGAGCGCGAATGTATTCGTGCGCATGGCGGAAGAGAGCGTCGTGGGTGCCGCCGCCTATATCAAGGCATTCAACGCGGAAGACCTCAAGGACTTCATCGCCGAGGAAGAGACTGTCGCAGAAGAGGCTTAACCTGACAAAAAGGCTCTCTCCGAGAGAGAGCGGCCTCTTATCAGAACAGGAGAATCCCATTGGCAATCTGGCCAATGGGATTTCTCATGATACCTCTGACCAGACAGAAAGGCCGTTTACAGCCTGACAAAATCGGCGGAATCGTGGGACAAAATCGCCGAGATCGTCCCACAATCTCGGCGATTTCGTCAAACTCCAGACCATTGTCCGGACAACGGGAGGCCTGCCCCGGCAAAGCCAAGGAGGGGAAGAGGCCAACAGAAAGAAACCAAAGAATCCCGCCGGCATCCATACCGACGGGATTCTCCTATGACTTGAGCCGCGCCCTCTCGTTGCCAGGAGGGACGCTGCCCATTCCCTTATTCCGCATTATTGTCATATCCATAGGCCTCCACCTCGAACAGGGCGTTTCCATTACGACGGCTGTTGAAGAAGACAATGGCTATGTAACGGGCATTATACATATTGCCCAACGAGCAGCTCCAGTAGGCCGTGCCGTTCCAGAACACGCCTCCCCACTCGCCCTGAGCCCGCTTAAAGGTCTCGTCGGTAGTCGTAAAGGCAGCAACATCGAAGGCCGCATCCTTGTTAAACGGCTTGTCGCTCACATATATCTTCACATTATTATTTGTGCGATAGGAGAAGCCGCCGCCCGCATTCTGATAGAGTATGAGCTTATTGAGGTAATAGGAATCCTTGCCGTTGTCGATGACCAGAATCTTCGGGAAAGAGCCCGTCCTCGCCCACCAGGCATGATTGATGTCGCTGCCGATAATGCCGTCAAAGAGGTTTGAGGTCGGGCGGTCGTTCGTCGTATTGCTCTCAACGGTCCAGCTTGAGCAGTCAAGCTTTCCGGCAATGGGCAATACCGACTTCCTCCAGCCGTTCCACACGGTGTCCAGCCCCTCATACGGCACATAGCTCGACGCATATTCGAAGCGCTTTCCCGGAGCAGCGTCGGGGAATGTAACGGTCGTGGTGTAGATATCGGCCGTCTTGTCGAGAAGCACCAGGTCGCCCGCGGTGTTATAATAGCGGAACCGCGTGGCCACCATCTCATCCGTCCCATAGCCTATGGTGACGGTGGCATCGGTGCCGGAATTAATCTGTGCCGACTTAATCTCACGCTCCGAATGAAGCGAGAGCCAGATGTCGGAATAGGGAGCCACGATGGCCTGAGAAACCATTGAGACATGCCCCTCGGCGTCGTAGTTCAGAATCTCGAAGGAATAGGATCTCTCTTCCAGGTTCGGAACATAGAGCCTGATGGTGTCCTGGCCGGCGTAATCCTTGTAATCCACCTCTATGCTGTCCGTACGAGTCGCCCAGTAGATCTTGGCTCTCACGACGGAAGGATCTTTCGGATACGCCCATTTCAGCATGATCCGGTTGTTTCCGGCATAGCCTTTCAGGCCGTTTGTCTTCTCCGGATAAATGTATCCTCCAGGCTTCACCCATTGCTTATAGATATCGTCCTGGTCCTTGCAGGAATAGAAAGCCGTGAGCATCGATAATGTCAGGGCCATATAGATAAACTTCTTCATAGTTTTCATGTTTACCATTGTTTTAATTGCCAATCTGCCCATAGGGAGTTATCTCTCCAAGCTGCCAAGCACCATGGGTCAATCCGGTCTCCCAAGTAGCGAAGGTGTTTACACACACGATACGCAGATACCTGATCTGATCCCACGCATGTGGATAGTCTCCACTGTTATCCATTTCATATTCTGTCTTCTCATTATAGTAGGTCCAGTCCTCTGAAGTAACGACGCCGACACTTCCGTTCGGCAGATAGCCCGACGGCTTGGGCTGCCGGAACTTTCCTAAGCAAACCCATGTGTCATCAAACCCATGCTTGTCTGTATTGGCAGGTTTAAGCACGCCCGTAGGATTAAGGCTTCCCCAGAACTCAATCTCTCTCACCGCTCCTTGCTGATAAGGGAAATACTCCTGTCGAGGAAGTACGGCGATACGGCTTAAGCGGGCATTTACCCCAAGGTCTATCGTAAGCCAGGAAGGCAGCGGGCCATCGTCGGAGGCAAAGAACCAATACTTGTTGCCTGAGAAGGCTGATGACCCCGAACCGTCCCAAAGGTGATCTATGCCATAATACCTCGAAGTATTGGTGTTTATCACATTGTCATCGCCCGGATTCTTATACTTGAATTTGTTCTTGTCCAGAGGCTTCTCCTCGAGCGGAGTCAGCACGGCGGTCTTGATAGGAGAGCGATTGCCCCAGTGGTCGCGTAGGTAGACCCCGAAGATAGTCTGCTCCGGATCCAACCCTCTGCGAGACAACTCTATATCTTTCGTGGCTGTAAAGAGCGTGGTTATCTCCACCCACTTTTTCTGATCGTCCGGCAAGTTCAGGTCGTTCATATCCTTGTCGGCTAAAATCACTATCGCCAGGTCCGCCCTGTTCACATTATTCATAACATGAATCTTGATACCGCCGAAAGTTTCCCTCATCGAGAAGTTAACGGTCTGAATATCTGCGGTCAGAGGCGTGATATTCACCGATTGAGCCTTCGACTCCTTATCCTCCGCATTGAAGGTAGTAATCTTCACCTCGTGCTGCTCGGTATCGGCATATCCCTCTATGACCAACGAGTCCAGATAGCGGGAGATTCGCGTGTTCACGACCTCCCCGTTGCGAACATAGGAGGCCATGACCCCTTTCAGATACTGGTCGTCCGGAATCTTCACCTTGATGACAGCCCCACCGGGAATGCTTTTTACTTCCGTAATGGTTACCTGCTGCGGAAGCGGCAATCCAACGATCTGATCGATTCGGTTGCCATCTTTGCAACTGAACATTATCAACAGCATAACGACGAGCTGGCAACCTAAAAATATAATCTTTTTCATATTCCGATATTTTCTAATTTACATTTATCACCATCCTATGTTTTGGATCAGGTTGGGGTTATGTTCCAGATTATAGGTGCTAATCGGCCAGAAATAATCTCTCAATGTGAAAGGTTGTTCATAGACCAAGACCCTCTTATAATAGTCTTCCGGAGCGGCAGCCGTAACCGTGAAGCCATACACATTCTTGGCATATTCTGCCGGAGCTTCTTTCCATCGGCGCAGATCCCAGAAGCGCTGACTCTCAAAACATAGCTCGTTCATGCGCTCCTGATGGATGATTTCACGCATACCCACCTTGGTGGAATAACGCCCCGGGGAGTTGCTGTACTGGTCCCAGGAGGTCTTGACATCAGGGATATGGGCACGCAGGCGAACCGAGTCGACATAGGCAAACAACTCATTGCTGTGGGCACCATTGGGGCCTTCAGCCTCGTTGATGGCCTCCGCATACAGCAGATAGAGGTCTGCCAATCGCATGATGGGATAAGGGAAGAATGTAGTGGTCATCTCTGTATTGGCACCAATAACACGATTCCTGTATGGGAAGGTCTTCTTGGGGAAATATCCCGTCGTGGGCCCAGACTCTATTCCCTGCTTGCAATGAACCTTTCCCATCCGGCATTCTACATCAAACACCTTCTCTGGAGTCAAATCGTTATACTCCGCTTCGGTCAAGGCACCAAGCCACTTGCCCCCATCAAAGCCCAGACTGGAATAGAAGCGCGGCTCGCGATCATAGTTGAGATTAATCGTCGTATAACCTTCCTCCATGTAGAAAGCATTCTGATGGTCGCCCACCCGCAAGTCGAGTTCGTTCTTTCCGATACGCGACTGATCATAGCGCAGGGGCAGACCGTTCTTGGTATAGAATTCTTCTGCTATCTTCAGGGGGACCCCGATGAACCTCCATCCCGTCAGCGAGGATGTGAAAGTCGGTGCATTCTTAAGCTGCAAGTTAGGTCCTGCCATTACTTGCCAAAAGTATCTGTCCCCTTTCCATTCCAATTGAGTATTTCCCCAGATAAGCTCTGTATTCCACCGCTGGCACAAGGTGCCGCGCAATACAAGGTCTAATTTCAGGGTGTCATTCATGCGATAAGTGATATCTTCTCCCTTATAGAGCTTGATATTGGCCTTATGACACATGTCAATCGCTGTCTTGCAGGCATCCATGGCATAGGTCCAGCGCTGCAGTTTTTCCTCCTCGGTCTTGGTAGGGAAGAGCTTCACGCCACGCTTGTCAACCAAGGTTGCTTCTTCTTCATTCCCATTAAACAGCGGGCTTGCCGCATAGCATGCAACCCGGGCCTTCAGTGCGGCGGCTATGGGCTGGGTGATACGCCCATATTCGGACACATCTACAGACCCCGCCAAATAAGGAAGGGCCTCATCCAGCAGCCGTAATACAAAGTTAAAGCAAGAGTCTATGGGATCTCTATAGACACGCACATCATCCACATTCGCATCCATCGGCAAGCTTTTCCTTATGATAGGGATAGGTCCCCATTTCCGGATGAGGTTAAAATGATAATAGGCTTTCAGCACTTTTGCCTCTGCGGCCCATTGTGCCTTCTCCTCTTTTTTCATATCCGGAACACGATCGATATTGTCAATAAGGTAATCACAGTCGCGTATGCCCGTATACATGCTTGTCCAATCGTTGGCATATACATTGCTTGCGTTCTGATACCCTCGGGCTATCATCGTCATGCTCTTCCTCACACGAGTGCCGGAAGCGGTGCGCGTGAACAAGTCGCAGAACTCATCTCCACCCAGTAAGGCGGGATCTGAACCAGCGAAACCGTCATCAGGCATAAAGGAATAGCAGGTGCCCAGATAGCGAATGGCTATAGAACGAAGGTTGAATGCCATTTCCAAAGTCGCATTGCCATCATCAGGAACTACATCCAGATAATCGCCGCAGGCGGTAAATCCCATCAGGGAAGACACCCCCGCCAATACAAATACTTCTATTTTATATAATAATTTCTTAAACATAGTGCCAGATCTGTCTCTTATACACATCTCCGA
>CAUULA010000045.1:0-21582 GCA_963545855.1 uncultured Prevotella sp. | reverse complement strand
ACACTCGACTAGTCGTCGGCAGCGTCAGATGTGTATAAGAGACAGGATTAATAATGTTTTTTAGTCCATCTAATCCTCTCTTCCCTCCTCGTTCGAGGCATTTGTGGGGAAACGGATTGTCATGGGTGTTTGAGGTTTGTTATTAAATTGTTGTTAGTTGTTAGTTTTTTCTTCTTTGTTTTTGTCTCCTTCTCTAAAATTATTACTGATTATGAGCCTTTTGTTGATATATAGTTTCTCCGCCCGTAATCCCTATTCCCCTTTTGGGAGGACCGGAGGCAAAGAACCTCACCAGCCCTCCCGAAAGACCGGAACAGGTTTTAGAAATTATCCTTATTCACATCCCACCAGAGGCGTGTAGCCTGCTCGTCAGCTCCGCCAAGGGCTTTAAGTCCTGTGGTGGTAACATCCAGGAGTACCGACTGGTCGGAAGTGTCGGGAAATGGCAGACGACGGATGATGTCCCCCTCGTCCAATGAGCCATCACCGTCCTCAGGGTTCAGCACATCGAAGAGACGGGGGTATCCTGTGCGTCGCAAGTCAACCCATGCCTCAAAGCTGACGGGGAAGCCCGTAATCCATTTCTGGGTGATGATCTTCTCAAGCTTCACCTCCTTAGAATCTCCCTCATTCCATTTCACGCCGATAGTAATCTCGCTCTGTATGGGGTCGGTCTCGCCCGTGGGGTCGACATAAGTAAAGGGCGTGGCGCTCTCCTGTGCCATATATGTATCCAAAGCTTCCTCATATTTCCCCTTGAGCAATCCCGTCACACGGTCTTGTATATCGCCCGCGCGGATACCCTGCTCATAGAAGTCTTTGGCCGAACCGCCCATATTCCATCCTCTCACGGCACCCTCGGCACGCAGGAAACACACCTCGGAAAGCTTCATCAGATAGAGCGGAGCTTGCATGATATAGAGCTGGTTAATCTTTGAGAAGCCGTTATAAGGATTGGTAGGTCCGTTCTGTTCCTTCTCCACATATGTTCCGGTGCGTATTCCCTTATAGTCTGTACCAGGCTTAAGTTCATAGTTGGGATTGTCGGAAGGTACATTATTATTCCAAATGCGCTCGTTCTTCTCAAAAAGCAGGTTGAGGAAGGGATGGTTGAGACCCTTGAGCACCTGCTCCATGCCTGCGCTCATGCGCATATCGCCCCAAGAGTTCCATCCCTCTATGAGCGGCGACTGGAATCCGAGCATCGAGCCATAGAGTGCCATCTCGTGAGCCTCAGTCTCTACGACTCCGCCGGCCACGGCCTCTTCGGCCCACCGTTTAGCCTTGCCGGGATCCACCTTCACGATGTGCATGGCCATGCGCAGCTTCAGCGAGTTGGCAAAGCGCACGAAGACATCCAAGTCGGTGTAGCCCTTGTTTATGCCCTCCATGTTGATAGGCACAAGGCGCACCAGCCGCTCGAGAATGGGCTTGCGATACCATTCCTCCTTCTGGGGGAAATAGCGCAGACAGTTGACGATGGTGTCGATGTTGGCCTCTACGGTGTTGTATATGGTTTCGAGATCATTGTAGATATAGGGATGAGCCTGCCTGTTGGTCTTGATGTCCTGATAAGGCAGCGGCCCATAGATATCGGCAATCTCAAGGGCAGCGTAGTCGTAGATCAGCAGGAATATCGCCTTAATCTCGGGCAACTTGTCTATCGCCTCCATATTCAATAGGGGTACTATGGGTGCCTCCACAAAGTGGAACGCGCCATAGGCACCACCGTAAGCCTTCTGGTGGATAGAATAAGAAGTCTCTATATCAATACCCGAATAAGGGAAGTTGACATGAGGTATTACACCATACTGGGCATACTGATCCGCGCCCAGCATAAACTGGTACTGATACTGATGCGTACCGGGCAACTCTCCCTTTTTTCCGCCGCGCAAGGCGTACACTCCACCCGTAGCCACGCCAAAGTTTGTCTCACAGGCCTTCATGGCCGCTTCGAAATCGTCCTTGGTAATAGTGCCCCGATAGCCGATGGAGTCTACCTGTCCTCGGCGCGTAACTTTCTCCACATTCGACTGGGTCTGGTTAAACTCCGCGCCAGTAACATCGAAATCGAGACAGGAACCGAGCATGAGTCCCGCAAAGGAGAACGCCATGAATTTTCCTATATTTTCAAGTTTCATAGTCATTTGCTTTAAATAAGTCATTTAGAAATTCATTTTTACCGAGAATCCGTAGGAGCGTGTAGAGGGCATGTTGTAAAGCTCAAAGGCACCGAGACCGTTCTGCGTGGAAAGAGACACATCCGGATCGGTCGGTGAGTCCTTGTAGATAAAGAACAAGTTGCGCGCGATGAACGAACAGTTAAGATTCCGGTTGAGTCCGAAAAGATTGCGGAAAGTATAGCCTAACGACAACTCACGCATACGGAAATTGGTTGCGCTGTAGATATAGTCGATGGGGCTGTTTGCCGAACCGATAGCCTCATAGTAAGTCTTTATGGGCACAATGCGTCCGCTGCCGTCGGGAAGCTCCATTCCCGGGGCGTTACGATATTTCGTAGCCACGATGTTGTTCTGCTCCGCATAGAGACGGGCATCGGCCGAACGCTGTGAGAAGCCATATTTGTCGAACTGCTGCTCAGTGAGTGAGATCACCTTGCCACCGATGCGCCCGTTGATAAGGAACGAGAGGCTTAGCTCCTTCCAGTTGAAGGTGTTGCTCCAGCCCATCTGCCAATTGGCATTCATATTGCCGATATACATCAGCTTACCGCTCTTGTCCATCCTCGGCTTCCCCTTGGAATTGAGCTTGATATGCCCCTTGTCATCACGAGCGAAGTCTGCGATGTACATATCGCCGATGGATCCGCCCTTCTTGTAGATGACATGCGTTCCGGCCACACGCTGCTCAATGAGACGCTCGTGGCCTTCCGGGTCGAGGGCAGTATTGAGAATTCTGTTATGGTTATAAGACACATTGTAGCTCGTACGCCAACGCAGCCACTTGAAAGGCTTGAAGTCGTAGCCAATGGTTGCCTCTATTCCCTGGTTGCGTACCTTGGCGGAGTTGAGAGCCTGGGTAAGTCCGGTGCCGGTTCCCACAGTCATGTAAAGATGGCTCATGACAGCATTATAGTAAGTAAGGTCGAAGCTCAGTCGGTTATTCAACCACAAACTCTCAATACCGGTCTCGAAAGAGCGGGTCTTCTCTGGACGCGGATCGGCGAACTGCGCATACTGGCTGCCCTGTGTGGCACCGGTCTGCAGATTTTTCTCCACGGCATTATAAGCGATATTGGGAATCGAGTTACCCACCTCGGAATACGATACACGGTACTTCAGGTAGTTGATGGGCTTCGGCAATTTGAATACCTTACTGAGAATGGTATTGGCTCCGATGCCGAAATAGCCATAGTTGTCAGTCTTGGCAATGCCTCCAAGTTTGAAGAAGCGGAAGGGGCGATACCAGTCGCGGCGATAGGAGCCGTCGAAGTATACCATGTCCTTCCACCCCAGCTGTGCGGTAAAGAGCCAGGCGCGATCCCAGTTGGAACTCTTGGAAGCCGTGGTGGCTCCCATGCCTCCGGCACTCACATCAAAGTAGTTGACAATAGTGGGCAGCTCCTGCATATTCCGGTCGAAGAAAGAGGCTACGACATCGGTACCCTTATACTCGCCCTTCACGGTGTGTCCTACCCATCCTGCCGTAGCCGATACAGCGTAGTCGCCGAAAGTCTTGTTATAGTTGAGCAGATAGTCGATATATATATCGGTGGTCTTGCTGTCGCTATTCCAATAGCGTCCGTAGTCCTGCATCGTCGAGGGAAGGAAGGTGGTGGCATACTGGCGGCTGTCGTTGTTGTAGCGGGTATAGTCATAATTGACGCGTGCCTGGAACGAGAGACCGTCGTAAATATCCAGATTTCCCGATATGGTACCCCATATACGGTCTTCCTTCTGGCGGGATCTATTCATGTTTATAAGCCAGTAGGGGTTGTTCTGAGCAGAGCTCATGAAGACCCAGTCCTGGCGCGGGCCAGTAAGCGGCGTAGTTCCCGCAGTATAGACATAGTTTCCGTTCAGCTGTTTGTAGTATCCCCGTACATTGCTGATCCATCCGGCATTGTTCGTTACATAGTTGTTTCGATAGTAGTTCATGTCGACATTGCGCGGGGTAAGGTAAAGATGATAGATCGGGTTGCCTACCGTGCCGCCGCCCGGACGGTTGCGGGTAATGGTCTGCGCATAGTTAAGCGACACCTCCACCTTCAGCCGGTCAAAGAACTTATAGCTCTGGCGCAGACTGACCGTGTTTCGGTTATAGTTATTGTTACGCATGAGCCCCTTGGCATGGCTGTTGGCCATGGAGAAATAGATGGTCATCTTCTCCGTGCCGCCCGACAGCGAGAGCGAGTTATTGGTGGTAACGCCCGTGCGGAAAAACTTGTCCACTTCGTTCTGCGCATAGTTGCGTAAATGGATATCATGGCTGGCATCAGCACCGAAATTAGTGGTGTTGAGCGGTGCGCTGAAAGTCAACTGATTCTCGGGAAGAGTGCCGATTTTAGGCCCCCATCCATCGGGAGTAAGACCATTGGACGACACCGTCCCTCCATAGACATTCTGTATCTTCGGTGTCATGAGCGGAGTATCAAATGTGATGTTGGAAGTAACATTGATATCGAGACGCCCCTCACGACCTTTCTTGGTAGTAATCATCACCACGCCGTTGGCAGCCACCGAACCATAGAGGGCCGCGGCGTTGGCTCCCTTGAGCACATTGATCGACTCAATATCGTCGGGGTTGAGGAGCGAGAGGGGATCAGAGCCCTCGGACATACCGCTATAAGTGAATCCCTCGCCATTCATATCACGGCGTCCACGAGCACCGTTGCTCATAGGCACGCCGTCGACCACAATCAGCGGAGAGCTATTCCCCAAAATAGACTTGGCGCCGCGAAGCACGATTTTCGTACCACCGCCGGCACCGCCGGCACTCGGCGTGATGGTCAGGCCGGACACCTTTCCCTCGAGCGAGTTGGCGATATTGGGGTCCTGCACCTTCATGAAGTCTTCCGCCTTCACCCTCTGGGTAGCGTAGGTGAGCGACTCTTCCTTGCGCTGGATACCCATGGCGGTAACCACGACATCGTTCAGCGTGAGGGCCTCCTCGCGCATCACGAGGTCGATCTTGGTACGACCCTGCATGGCCACCTCCTGCGTGCCGTAGCCCACATAAGAGTAGACCAGAACGGGATTGGCCTCCTCCGTCGTGAAGGAATAATGGCCATCGATGTCGGTAACGGCACCGTGAGAGGTACCCTTCACCATCACGCTAACGCCGATGAGAGGCTCGCCGTTCGCATCGGTAACCGTTCCCGCGATGGTGCGAGGCTCTCCCGGTTTCTGGCTCGCAGACTTCTTGGGCTGTGCCTGGGAACCTTCCCTGGAGAGGTAGACCACATTGTCTATGATCTTGTAGGAAATGCCCGTACCGGCAAAGAGCTTGTCGAGTACGCTCTTCAGCGGCTCGTTCTTGGCCTGGATTTCGTTGACTTCCAGCTTAGCCAAGTCGTCGTTGTAGAAGAAACGATACTTCGAGTTCGTCTTAAGCTGGTTGATCACTGTCTCTAACTTGGCGCGCTTGGTAGACAGATTCACCTGCGCAGAGACCCGGGAAACCGGCACGCACAGGAGAAAAAGCACGATAAAGGCCTTGCATAGCACCAAGCCGCGTTCATAGTTTTTCTTGTCCATGATTGGAGTAAAATAGTTTAATGTTTAAGTTATTAATTCAACAAGTTTAGATTACCGTTCTTTAGAAATAACAAACCAATGCACAAAATTGCTTAGCACAAATCGTTTTTTCTGAAAAATATTTTTCTCATACCTTGATTTTATTACTGCCAATATCCGGAATCGGCATGAAGGCGATGTTAAATAAATTAAAATCAAATGCCACCTTATTGCGAATATGACTTTAAAAGTGTAAATTTGGCAATTAGATTCACAGAAGACGAATTCCACGGAACTTGCCGCTTGATTTTGCCTTTACCTTAAAAAGAAAAGCATGAACGGCCGTGGAAGTGAACTTTTTGTTAACAGAAAGCGATATAGATGAGCATTACTGAAGATGAATTTAGGCTGATATTCAGGGAGCTATATCCCCAGATGGCCTATTATGCACTGCAGTTGGTGGACGAGGACGAAATGAAAGACATTGTCCAGGAGGCTTTCGTGGAGCTATGGAAACACCGAAACTCCATAGCCGACGACAGCCACCTCAAGGCTTTCCTGTATCGCACCGTCTACAATCGAGCCCTGAACAGCCTGAAGCATCAGACCATTGTCAAGGGACATTCAGGGATATTAGAGGACATAGAGGCCCGCAGGATGAGATTCTACAGCCCCGACCATAACGATGTGATGCAAGCCATAGAAAACCAGGAGCTGCACGGCCAGATAGAGACGGCCATCCGGAGGCTGCCCGACAAATGCCGCCAGGCCTTCGTCATGAGCTACCTCCACGAGATGAAGAACAAGGAGATTGCCGATGTCATGGAAGTATCGGTGCGCACGGTGGACGCACATATCTACAAGGCACTTAAGCTCCTGCGCAACGACTTATCTTATCTGAAACACAAATAAACATATTTTATATTTTCAGGAGTAAGCTATTTTGGGCCGACAATTGTTTCTCTAATAACGAGACAAGGAAAAAATACAACTAACAAGACACGAATGAAGGATATCAATCATAAGCTCATCAAGGACTATATATTGGGGAAATGCTCTGACAGGGAGCTCAGCCAGCTGCACGAATGGCTCTCGGAGACGCCCGAAAACGAAGACGCGCTCTTCAGGGCGGAGCTCCTCTATCGCCAAGGCAAAGGTCGCCGGCCTCTTTCCGGAAAAGCCCTTGACAAGGCGGAGGCAGAGCTATTTGGTGAAATACACCGCTACGAGACACGCCGTACTACGACCCGCCACCTGAGCATCCTGCGCTATGCCGCCGTCGGACTGCTTGTTCTGGTCGGAGGCGTCGTCGCCCTATGGAACTACTACGGCCGCACCGAGATGATTCATATAACGGCGTCTGCCACGAAAGCGATGGAGCTCACGCTGCCCGATCATTCCAAGGTATGGCTCAACAAGAACGGTTCTATCAGCTATCCGAAGGCATTCAATGGTAAGGAGCGTCGCATAGAACTTTCGGGCGAAGCCCTGTTCAGCGTAACCAAGAACCCCGCCAGGCCGTTCATCGTAAGCAGCCATGGCGTCAGCGCGCGTGTCCTGGGCACCGTCTTTAATTTCAATACACTCTGCAAGAACAACCACGAGGAAGTGAGCCTGCTGGAAGGAAGCCTTGAGATAACAGGCAACCACGGCGAGGGAAAAATCGTCATACAGCCCAATCAGAAAGCCATTATCGACAAGGCGCGGCACACCATGGAGGTGAAGGATGTCTATGCGCCCCTCGAGGCAGTATGGCACGACGGCATGATACCGTTTCGCAACATGTCGGTCAGGGACATCGCCCATGTGCTGGAAAACCTGTATGGCGTAGAGATAGACCTCTCCGCGGGGCTTGACCGCCGCTCCACCTATTCCGGATACATACGCCGCGGCGACAAGATTGACGATGTGCTCGACGCACTCTCCTACTCCGTGCCCTTCACCTACAAGCGCAGAGGCAACGCCGTAACGCTCTACGGACGACGGAAAGGCACGACGCAATAACGCTGTCCGATACCGCCGAACGCAAGGATTGTCGCCGGCCGCAACGGCAGAAAGCATCCCCGTCCACTTCGCGAACGGCAAGCCATAGAATTACAGGCCGTGTGTAACACGATTACACACGGCCTGTAATGTCATTACCGACGGCTGGTAACAGCATTACCAGCCGTCGGCAGTTCCCCAGGTTGTCTCCCTTGTCGTTCCTTTCAGCCATTGCCTTGCTGACTCTATCATAGCAAAAAGCCTGCAGGAACGCACATTCCTGACTGGCAGAAATAAGGCTTATGGCCGCCCATTGCGATTTTTCTCGGTCAAAGCCTTCCTTTTCTCAGAAAAAATAAGTAAATTTACAGCGAGAAAGGAAAAAACTCTATTAATACATTTCTATATATGAAAAACTTGAAAGACTTATTCCTCTGTGCAGCCATGACCATGCTCGCAGCCTGCTCTGGCAACAGAACCCTGTCCGGACTCGACCCGGCAAGGTTCGACTCCGTCATCAACGACAAACCCGTAGGCCTCTACACCCTGACCAACCGGCAAGGCATGGAGGTATGCGTAACCAACTTCGGCGGGCGCATCGTCTCGCTCATGGTGCCCGACAGGCAAGGAAAGCTCACGGATGTGGTGCTCGGCTACGACAATCTGGCCCAGTATGCCGACTCCGTAAACTCGCCCAGCGACTTCGGGGCTGCCATCGGGCGCTATGCCAACCGCATCAACAAGGGGCGGCTGACCATTGCCGGAAAGCAAATCCAGCTGCCCACCAACAACTATGGGCACTGCCTGCACGGGGGACCCTCGGGGTGGCAGTATCAGGTGTATGACGCCGACCAGCCGAACGACAGCACCCTCCGGCTCACCATAGACTCGCCTGACGGCGACAACAACTTCCCCGGAAATGTGAAGGCAACGGTTACCTATACCCTCCTGGGTAACAACACGCTCGACATACGCTATGAGGCCACCACCGACAAGGAAACCGTAGTCAACATGACCAACCACTCCTACTTCAATCTGACGGGCAACCTGACGGAGGCGGGAACAAGTCAGGTGCTCTACATCAATGCCGACAAGTTCACCCCGGCGGATGCCACCTTCATGACGACAGGCGAGATTCTGCCCGTAGAGGGCACCCCGATGGACTTCCGCAAACCGCATGCCCTGGCGGAGACCATCAACGACTCGGCCTTCATCCCCATCAAGAATGCCATGGGATATGACCACAACTGGTGCCTGAACACTTATAGGGAGGGCAAGGGCGACTTCACGCAGGTGGCCGCGTCGCTCTATGCGCCCTCCACGGGAATCCTCCTCGAGATGTTCACCGACGAACCCGGCGTGCAAGTCTACACAGGCAACTTCCTCTCGGGAGCCGTCAAGGGCAAGCACGGCATCGCCTATCCCAGGCAGTGCTCCGTATGCCTCGAGAGCCAGAAGTATCCCGACTCGCCCAACAAGTCCCGCTGGCCCTCGCCTTATCTGAACCCCGGAGAGCGATACGAGAGCCACACGGCCTTCAGGTTCAGCATCAAATAGTCTCCCGGCCTCAGGCTGCCACGGCCTCATGCGCTTGAGAAAACGAGTTGCCCTGACCGTGAAGCTCGTAGAATTCAAGGAAACAGAACAGGGAGAAAAACATCCTCAAGGCCAAATTACCACGGAAATCCATCGCCGTTTTAGATTTAAAATAGTATATTTGCAAATAAAACAAAATCAAAGAACAATATATGAACGACAAGAAATTGATGAACCATGCAGCCGATAACATCAGGATTCTGGCTGCCTCTATGGTAGAAAAAGCCAAGTCAGGCCATCCCGGCGGAGCCATGGGAGGCGCCGACTTCATCAATGTACTCTTCTCTGAATTCCTGGTTTACGATCCCGCCGATCCCGCCTGGAGCGGCAGAGACCGCTTCTTCCTCGACCCCGGCCACATGTCGCCCATGCTGTATTCGGCCCTGGCGATGCAGGGCAGGTTCACGCTCGACGAGTTGCAGCAGTTCCGTCAGTGGGGGTCTCCCACGCCGGGACATCCCGAACGCGACATCATGCACGGCATCGAGAACACCTCCGGTCCGCTCGGGCAGGGACATTCCTTCGCCGCCGGCGCGGCAGTAGCCGAGAAATTCCTCGAGGCGCGCTTAGGACATGAGGTGATGCAGCACAAGATCTACGCCTATATCAGCGATGGCGGCATCCAGGAGGAGATATCTCAGGGCACAGGGCGCATTGCCGGTCTGCTCGGCCTGAACAACCTCATCATGTTCTATGACTCCAACGACATACAGCTTTCCACGGAGTGCGGCGAGGTTATGAGGGAAGACACCGGGGCCAAATACAAGGCCTGGGGGTGGAATATCATCCATATCGACGGCAACGATCCCGACCAAATCCGGCAGGCGCTGACGGCTGCCAACGCCGAGACAGCACGCCCCACCCTCATCATCGGCAAGACTGTTATGGGAAAGGGAGCCCTCAGGGACGACGGCTCAAGCTACGAGCACAGCATCAAGACGCATGGCGCACCCTTAGGGGGAGAGGCCTATCGCAGGACCATTGAGCATCTCGGCGGCAATCCCGACAACGCGTTCGTCATCTTCGACGATGTGAAGAAGCTCTATGAAAAGCGGCGTGAAGACCTGAGGAAAATCGTTGCCGAGCGCCGCCGGGAAGAAGAGAAATGGGCCGGACAGAATCCGGCAAAGGCCGCACAGAAGGCCGAATGGTTCTCGGGCAGAGCTCCGAAGGTAGAATGGAGCGTGCTCACGCAGAAGTCTGACATCGCCACCCGCGCCGCCTCGGCAGCCTGTCTGGGTATACTGGCACAGCAGGTTCCCAACATGGTATGCGCCTCGGCCGACCTTTCCAACTCCGACAAGACCGACGGTTTCCTGAAGCAGACCCACTCCATGCAAAGGGATGACTTCAGCGGAGCTTTCTTCCAGGCCGGCGTCGCAGAGCTCACCATGGCCTGCATGTGCATCGGCATGTACCTGCACGGCGGCGTCATTCCCGCATGCGGCACCTTCTTCGTGTTCTCAGACTATATGAAACCGGCCGTCCGGCTCGCTGCCTTGATGGAAGTTCCCATTAAGTTTATCTGGACACACGACGCTTTCCGTGTCGGCGAGGACGGTCCTACCCACGAACCCGTGGAACAGGAAGCCCAGATACGACTGATGGAAAAGCTGAAGAATCATCACGGCAAGGACAGCGTCCGGGTATTCCGGCCCGCGGACGCAGAGGAAACCACAGTGTGCTGGGCTATGGCCATGGAGAACATGGAGACGCCTACAGCGCTGATCCTTTCCCGTCAGAACATCGCCAACCTGCCTCAGGGCAACGACTGCGAGCTGGCTCGCAAAGGCGCCTATATCGTCGCGGGCTCGGACACCGACTACGATGTCATCCTCACGGCGAGTGGATCAGAAGTCTCAACACTGGTTGAAGCTGCGGCCCTTCTCCGTAAGGACGGTTGCAAGGTGCGTGTGGTGAGCGTTCCCTCAGAAGGCCTTTTCCGCCGTCAGAGCAAGGAATATCAGGAAGAAGTGCTTCCCAAAGGTGCCCGGATATTCGGCCTCACGGCCGGTCTGCCCGTAACTCTGGAGGGACTGGTAGGCGCCAACGGCACCGTCTATGGGCTGGAAAGCTTCGGCTTCTCCGCACCTTATAAGGTGTTGGACGAGAAATTAGGCTTCACGGCCGAGAATATATACCAACAAGTCAAACGATTCCTAAACAACTAAAAGCGTATGGAAGTGAAAACTGTCGGAGTGGCTTGCGATCACGCAGGCTTCCCATTGAAACAATTCGTACTGGATTATCTCGAGAAAAAAGGTTATCCCTGCAAGGACTATGGCACATATAGCGACCAGAGTGTCGACTATCCTGACTTTGCACATGCACTCGCTGAGGGCATCGAAAGCGGAGAAGTGTATCCCGGCATTGCCATCTGCGGCAGCGGCGAGGGCATGGCCATGACGCTCAACAAGCATCAAGGCGTCCGCGCCGGGCTGGCTTGGAGCAGGGACATCGCCGAGCTGATCCGCCAGCATAATGATGCCAATGTGCTCGTCATGCCAGGCCGGTTCATCGACAACAAGACGGCAGAGAAAATCATGGATGAGTTCTTCAAGGCTACCTTTGAGGGTGGCCGCCATGAGCGCCGCGTACAAAAGATACCAGTTCAGAAATAATTCTATCAGATAGGGGAAGGCCTCTGCATTTCCCCTTTCTAATGTCTCACTAACGATGAAGAATGTATTTTTATTTATTACGATGATCCTATGGTCGGCGACAAGCCTTGCCAACGGCCATTTCATCACGGACGCAGCATTCCGGCAGACGGTGGAGGACGCCTTTCAGGCTAAACTGAACCTCATCGGAAAACAGTTTTACGAGCTCAAGGGGCTCGCTCCCACCACGGAAGAACAGGAGGCTCTGCGATTCCTCTATGCCTATATGCCGCTGGCCGATGCCACGGACTATACCACCGCCTTCTATCTCGACAATGTGCGCATGTCGCTGAAAGCACGGCAGGAGATGCCTTGGGGGCAGCATGTCCCGGAACTCCTGTTCCGCCACTTCGTGCTCCCGATGCGTGTGAACAACGAGAATCTGGACAGCGCCCGCATGGTGCTCTACGAAGAACTGAAGCAGCGCGTGAAGGGAATGAGCATGAAGGATGCCATCCTCGAGGTGAACCACTGGTGCCATGAGCATGTAACCTATCAGCCATCAGACGCGCGCACGCTCTCTCCACTGGCCTGCATGAAGAACGCGCTGGGCCGCTGTGGCGAGGAGAGCACATTCACCGTGGCCATGCTGCGCACGATTGGCATCCCCGCCCGCCAGGTCTATACGCCCCGATGGGCTCATACAGACGACAACCATGCATGGGTAGAGGCATGGGCAGACGGCACATGGTACTTCCTCGGAGCCTGTGAACCGGAGGCTGTGCTGAACCTCGGATGGTTCAACGCACCCGCTTCACGCGCCATGCTGATGCACACCCGTGCCTTCGGCGACTACCGAGGCCCGGAAGAGGTGGTGCTGAAAACCAGCAATTTCACGGAAATCAACCTCATCGACAACTATGCCAAGACGGCGCAGGTGAACTTCACCGTCCTCGACCAGACGGGAAAACCCGTCGAGGGAGCCCGTGTGGACTTCAAGATATACAACTATGCAGAGTTCTACACGGCGGTGAGCAAATATACCGACAAGCAGGGAAAGACCTTCCTCACCTCAGGATTGGGCGACCTCCTCGTATGGGCTTCCAAGGACGGGCACTATGGCTATGCCAAGGCCTCATTCGGAAAAGACCGGGAAGTAACCATCCAGATCAACCGCTCTCACGCCACGGATGTAAAGAAAAAGGCCTTCCCCATCGACATGCTCACCATCGTTCCGCCCCCGGAGAATGTGAAACTGCCCGAGGTTACCGACGAGCAGACTGCCCGCAACAAAGCTCGGTTCGCGGAGGAAGACTCCATCCGCAAAGCCTATGAGCACACCTTCTGGCCCTATCAGAAAGGCATGGAGGTATCGGAAGAGGTAGACAAGCTGCTCACCACCTCAAGAGGCAACTGGCGCACCATCCTCGCCTTCCTCCGGAAGCACGAAGACCGGCAGCAGCGGGCCATAGACCTGCTGAAGAGCTTGAGCGACAAAGACCTGCGGGATATCAAGATGGAGATACTGGAAGACAACATGAACGCACCGAGCGACCAGCTCTGCCCGCGCGTAGAGGCGGAAATGCTCATCGCGCCGTTCAAGCAATATCTGGCAAAAGCCTTCTCCACGGCCGAGACGGAGAGATTCCATGCCAACCCTGCCCTGCTGGTAAGGTGGATCCGCGACCATATCCGCCTGAACCCCGACAGCAAGGCGCTCCGCATTCCGCAGACTCCCGTGGGCGTATGGCGCAGCCGCATGACCGACAGCCGGTCGCGCGATATTTTCTTCGTCGACCTCGCCCGCAGCCTCAACATCGAGGCACAGCAGGATGTGGTAACAGGAAAAGTGCAGTACAAGCAAGGCGGCAAGTGGATAGATGTAGACTTCGAGGCGGCCGAACAGCGGTCGGCACCACAGGGCACGCTCGTTCTCAACTACGAGCCCACCAAGCTTCTGGACAACCCGAAGTACTACAGTCACTTCTCCATCAGCGAGATTAGCAACGGACGCACCTATCTCCTCAACTTCGAGGAAGGACAAGTGGACATGGGCGGGGGTACCAGCTGGGCCAGCACCTTCAAGAATGGCGCCAAGCTCGACGAAGGAACCTACCTGCTCACAACGGGCACACGCCTCGCCAACGGCAGCGTGCTGGTGAACAACCAGATATTCAACATCCGCCGGGAACAGACCACCACGCTCGACCTCAAGATGCGGGCGGCCGACAACGAGGTGGCCATCATCGGCAGCTTCGACAGCGAGTCGAGGTTCGTCAGGGACGGGAGAGAGGTGAGCCTGCTGTCCCAGACCGGCCGCGGATACTTCGTCCTGGGCATTCTGGGAGTAGGACAAGAGCCCACCAACCACGCCCTCAACGACATCGCCAAAGTGAAAAAGGAGCTCAATGAGTGGGGCCGCCCCTTCGTGCTGCTCTTCGAGAGCGAGGCCGATGCCCGTAAATTCAACCTGAAGGAGTTCGGGGAACTGCCCGAGAACACGATCTTCGGCATCGACCGCGACGGCAGCATCAAGAAGCAGATAGTCTCGCAGATGAAGCTTTCCAGCGACCGCCTGCTCCCGATATTCATCATCGGAGACACCTTCAACCGAGTGGTGTTTTCCTCACAGGGCTACACCATCGGACTGGGAGAACAGCTCCAGAAGGTCATCAACAAGCTCTAAGTCCCTCCGATAATCACAAAGGAGAAGCGCCCCTACCTCTCTGCCCCCTGTTACAGGCAGCTTGTAACGGCATTACACACGGCGTGTAACAACCTTACAAACTGCTTGTAACATAGCCGGAAACAACCGGCTGCGGGACGAAAGGCCCGGGGCACTTCTCCTTTTGGCCTCTATTGCCTCTCCGTATAGTCAGGCAAATGAAAGCTATAAGTTCTGTCGAACACCTGACTCACTTTGTTTATCTCCAGCAGCGTGGTGCCTCCGTTCTGGCCGAAGCTGCCGCTCAGATAGGCAATCTTGTCCTCCTGCCGGATGTATTTCTTCTGGAGCAGCATGCGCAGGGCGGCCGTAAACAGATACTGGGGCGTGAGATGCTCCTTCTGGTGGATGGGGATGACGCCATAGCTAAGGTTCAGCCAGCGCTGCGTCTTCTCGTGATAGCAGATGGCGAGCACGGGGACAGGGCCTCGGAAAGCAGCCAGGTCGCGGGCGGTCTGCCCCGTCTCGCTGGCGGTGATGATTCCCTTTACGCCCAACTTGATCGTAGCGTCGATGGCAGCATGTGCCAGAAACTCCTTCTGCGTGCAGTCGTCGCTCAGCGGAAGCCTCATGCCGCTTCCGCCCATCCTGTCCTGCTCGGCCTGCTCGGCGATGGTGGCCATGGTCCGCACGGCCTCAAGGGGATACTTGCCCGACGCCGTCTCTCCGCTCAGCATCAGGGCATCGGTGCGATAATAGATGGCGTTTGCGATGTCGGTAACTTCCGCGCGCGTAGGACGGGGGGCGTTAATCATGGAATGCAGCATCTGCGTGGCCACGATGACGGGACGCTTCTTCAGGATGCACTTACGGATAATCTGCCGCTGGATGCCCGGAATGCGCTCTATCGGAACCTCTATTCCCAGGTCGCCGCGGGCAATCATGATGCCATAGGAGGCATCGATGATCTCGTCGATATTGTCCACGCCTTCCTGGTTCTCTATCTTGGAGATGATCTTGATGTCGCTGCCGTGGGCGTCGAGGATGTCCTGCACGGCCTTCACATCGGCTGCGCTGCGCACAAAAGAGTGCGCGATGAAGTCGATATCCTGCTCTATGGCAAGCTCAATGTTCCTCTTGTCCTTCGCCGTGAGCGCCGGCAGGTCGATGTGCTCACCCGGCACATTCACGCTTTTGTGGGCTCCGAGAACTCCGTCGTTCTGCACCTGGGCCGCAATCATCGGGCCTTGGATGTCGAGAACCTTCATGTCGAGAGCCCCGTCATCAAAGAGAATGCTATCCCCGACCTTGACATCCTGCGCGAAATCAGGATAGGAAACATTCACGATGTCGTGTGTGGAGTCCATCTCCGGACGACCGAAAATCTTCACGGTGTCGCCCGCCTTGTAGGAGATGGGCGACTCAACATCGGTCGTGCGAACCTCCGGTCCCTTGGTGTCGATGAGCAAGGCGATGTGCGGCGATACCTCGCGCGTGTTACGGATGATGGTCTTAATTCCCTCCTCGGTGGCATGCGCGGTATTCATGCGCACCACATTCATCCCCGCAAAGAACAACTTGCGCAGGAAATCGACCTCGCAGCGACGGTCGCTGATAGAGCATACAATCTTGGTTTGTTTCATTCCTTATTATTATTTAGTGCATCCCGACGCGACGGTTGAGTTTCATCACCCGGGTGTCGGCAAGGTTCTGTTTTGCAAAGATAATATTTTTAGCCGAGAAAACACAATGCCCCTCGCTCTTTTTATTCAATGCGAACATGGCCGAAAACCATCCGGAGCGCTTCAGTCCTCGAACGGCAGGTAGCCCTCAATCCACTCGGGATGCCTCACGAGCTCATCCTCGGTGTGCGGATTGCTCACGCTCAAGCCCATCAACCGTATCGGATGACCGCTGGAATACTCCACCTCGGCGAGCAGTTTCTTGGCCAAGGGAAGGATGTCGGCCTTCGTCTTCAAGGCCTTATGGGCCGTCAGGCTCCGCGTAATCTGGGTAAAGTCGGCGTATTTCACCTTCAGCGTGAGCGTCTTTCCTATGAATTCCGAACGCTTCAGACGGCCCACCAGCTCAAGGACGGTGTGGTAAAGTTCAATGAGAACAGCCGATTTCAGGCTTATATCCTGCATGAAAGTCTGCTCGCAGCCCACCGATTTCCGGATATATTCTGTCTCCACGGGACGGCGGTCTATGCCTCTCGCGAAATCGTAATAGACCGCTCCCACCTTGCCGAACACGGTTATCAGATGATGCAGGCTCACTTTGCGGAGCTGTTCGCCCGTGAAGATGCCCATGGAGTGCATGCGCGCGGCGGTCTTGGGCCCCACTCCCCAGAACTTCTCGATTCTTAGCTGTGAGATAAAGGCCACCGCCTTGTCCGGATGAATGACGAAGAGCCCGTCGGGTTTGCGGTAATCAGAGGCGATCTTTGCCAGAAACTTGTTATAGGAGACGCCTGCCGACGCTGTCAGATGCAGTTCCTCGCGGATTCGGCGGCAGATTTCCTCTGCTATGTCGACGGCCAGGGGAATGCCTTTCTTATTGCGTGTTACATCCAGAAAGGCCTCGTCGATGGAGATGGGCTCTATCAGGTCGGTATAGTCGAGGAAGATGCGGCGCACCTGTTCGGAAACAGCCTTGTAGCGATGAAAGTCGGGCAGCACGATGATCAGTTGCGGACAGAGTCGCTTGGCCACCTGTATCGACTGGGCGGAGTGTACTCCGAACCTGCGCGCCTCATAGCTTGCCGTCGACACGACACCGCGCTCTCCGTCGAAGCCTACGGCCACCGGCTTGCCCCTAAGTTCCGGCTTGTCTCGCTGCTCCACGCCAGCGAAGAAGGCATCCATGTCTACATGTATGATTTTGCGTTCCTCCATCATCGTGCAAAGATAGCAAAATATCCACAAAGATGGAGAAAAGGAGAATAAAAAAAGCAGTGGAAGGAACGGCTTGCGGACATCTCTTATCCTCCGGAATGTCGCGGGAAACCGGAAAGCGGGTCTGTTACCTTCCCTGCTCCAACAAACTATAGCTTTTCCCGAAAACATTTGGACGATTGCCGGATAATGATTATCTTTGCACCATCTGAAACTTCTTATCATGAAACACTGGGCTATACTTTTCCTACTATGCCTCTCCCCCATGGCACATGCGCAGTGGCGCATCCATCCCGAAGACTACGACATTTCCCAAGAAGACATCGCGCGCGCCCGGCAACTCATAGACGCCCCACTGGCAAAACCCGTCGTCTTCCCGAATCCTAACGCTGGTGCCCAATGGTTCCCGTCAGCAGGGCTGGGCCTTTTCATGCACTGGGGAATCCACAGCGTGGAGGGAGTGCAGCCTTCATGGAACATGATTAAGGGATTCCGCTATGCCGGCCGCAACCCTCACAGCCGCAAAACCTACTATGCCATGGCGAGGAAATTCAAGCCGAGAAACTATCTCCCGGCAAGGTATCTCAAGGCTTGTAAGGAGGCGGGGTTCACCTATGCCGTGCTTACCGCCCGCCATCATGACGGATATGCCTTATGGCCCTCTAAATACGGGATAGGCACCAAGCAGTATCTCGACGGGCGCGACCTGATCAGGGAATATGTGGATGCCTGTCGGACGACAGGACTTCGGGTGGGCATCTACTATTCGCCACGCGACTGGCACTATCCCGGACAGATGCGCGACGAGGAGTTCGTGGAGAAGACTCGCAAGAGCCTGTTCCCCATTACCGACTCGATACAGAACGAAAAAGACTATGTGAGGTTCCTCGGCTATGTCATGGCACAACTTGAGGAACTGCTGACGAACTATGGAAAAATCGACCTTCTGTGGCTCGACGGCATGGGATGGCGGGGAGTTCAGGAAAGAAACACCGAGAAAATCTATGCCTGGATCCGCTCTCTGCAACCCGATATTGTCATCAATGACCGATGGGCTAACCTCGTAGACCCTGATAATCCTGACGGCACAAGCGTGCGCATCGGCGACTTCACCACGCCGTTTGAATGCACGCCCCCAACCTATCTGCCCTATAAATGGTGGGAATACGAGGACCTCTGGACATCAGGAGGCGGATGGGGATACGACAAGAAGGGCAAGTTTCGCAGCATGGGGTGGTTCTTCAGGTCGCTGACCGCCGCACGCTCGTTGGGAGGGAACTTCCTGGTAAACATCGGTCCGGACAGAAACGGCAACATGCACCCGAACTTCTATCACATGATGGACTCGCTGACAACATGGATGATATACGGCAAGGAGTCGGTTGCGGGAACGCAAATGACGCCGGGACCCGAACTGGCAAATGTCCCGCTCACCAGCAGGGGACAGGACACCTTATACGCACACATCCTGCCAAACTTGAAATCGCAGGTTTCCATAAAGACCGGAAGAAAGCCGAGGGAAGTCATCTTGCTGCGCACCCTGAAGCCTCTGCCATTTATTTATCGAGAAGGCTATCTGCATTTTACCGTTCCGAAGCAGCAACGCACCAGGATGGACGATGTAACGAGAATTATCCTTTGAGGTTCTTCTGACGGATAACTGCATGCGATCCGCAGCGTTTTACAAGCCGTACAAATGGCTGAGAAGAATCTTTATGCCTATAAAAACGAGGATGACTCCCCCAAAAAGCTCGGGCTTCATGCGCCTTGATACCGTAACGCCAAAACGGATTCCCAAGAGACAGCCCGCCACGCCAAGGACAAATGACGCTATGCCGACGGCAAGCAACGGAAACAAAAGGCTCCCGAGAGTGGTATAGCCGACGCAGACAAACGATATTCCTACGGCCAGAGCGTCAATGCTCGTGGCCAAGGCCAGGGCTATCTGGGTATTCAGCCTGGCAGGATTAAACGCATACTGCACCTTTTCCTGAAACGATCCGACGATCATCTTGCCGCCAATCAATACCAACAAGGCAAACGCAATCCAATGGTCATAAGCCTCTATGTAACGGGAAAAACGCGCCGTAAGCAACCATCCCAACAGGGGCATGGCAGCCTGAAAGAATCCGAAAAGGAAACCGAGCGGGACTATCACCCCCCAATCTCGCCTCTTAAGGACCACGCCACTGATAATGGCCATCGTAAAACTATCCATCGACAAGGCCACGGCCAGAACGAGTATGTCAAGAAAACCCATCATAACACTTCGTATAACGGCGGCAAAGTTACGCAAAAATATTCACATGCCGGCATGCTGCCCGCAATTAAAAAAAATAAAACGAACGGCAAATAAAAAACAAGAAAACACTTGATGTGTATTACAATTTTATTATATTTGCAGAAATAAAACCATCTATGAACCATAAACCTAAAACAAAAAATCATGATTCCAGAAGAAAACAATGTTATTGAGGAGGGTCAGCAGGAGGTAAAGGAAGCCGCGGCTGAAACCTGGGAGAAGGTTGAAGAGGCGCTCGACAGCGGGAAATCCCAGAATCCGCTCAAAGAAGCTGTCGATCAGGCAAAGGATAAAGCCGGGAATTTGCTCAACGACCTGAAGGAAAACGAGAAAGTGAAAGCCGTACAGGAAAAAGTGGAAGGAGTCATCAAGGACCTCAAGGAGAACGAGAATGTGAAAGCTGCCCAGCAGAAGGTGGAGGACACCATCAACGACTTGAAGAACAATGAGGGCGTGAAAGAAGCCGTCAGCTTCGTCAAGGAGCATGCCGACAAGGCCGGCGACGCTATCCAGGATGCCGTGGAAGAGGTGCAGAAGAGTGGCCTCTGGCAGAAGTTCAAGGGACTCTTCAGCAAGTAACGCCCGCCGCGGCACTTGTTATCCCCCGCCCCCGCCCTTCCTTGTTCCGACAAGGGAGATCAGGGGCGAGGTTTGTTTTTAAGGGCAACGGAGCACATGATCCTTAGCCCGGTCTCGGTCATTGTCTTGATTTCAGGCTCCTCTTGACAAACCTGCTGTTATTGTCGAGCGAATAGCTGTCGCCCTTGGTGTTTACCGTAATCTTGAACATCGTGTCCGTGGCCTCAAGCCGTAGCTGCGAGCCACCGGGCAGCAAGGCCTTGTCTTCCTCGGCAAGACCGAGGTCGGCTAACCGCTGAAGATACTTGCCGCTTTTCTCCTTGGCCTCTGCCTGCGCGTAATAGATGGCCCAGAGCAGTTTGTAGAGGTTCATGTCGTGAGGGAAGACCACCTCGTCCGTCCCCTCGCCGACCGTCTTTCCCGAGAGATAGAGATAGCCCCAGCGCTCCGGCATGTGCATGTCTACGGCACCCGTTGCGCTCCACACCCAGTTTTCCTCCGGCTTCGAGAGCCACTCCACACGCGAGAAATTCACCCTCCAGCAGTTTCCGGCCTTGAGCAGATGCTCAAAACTGGTCTTCACGGCATTCTTCGGAATCGCCATCTCCACGGTCCACGCCCGGTCTTTATCCTTACTGTCGTTCAGCGTCCCGTCAATGTGGACGGCAGTCTTCATGCCCGGACAGTCCCATTGATCAAAGAAATTGCCCTCGTTGCGATAAGGGCGGTTGAGCACCAACTCAAAGAGCGTGTTGAGCGCATTCAGCTCAATCTCATAATAAAACTCGCAATCATCGTCCGGATCGATGAACACCTCGAAGTCGTTATCACGATAGATGATGTCGTCGTGGCGGGTGAGCGTGGCCGTAATATTCGGCTCCTCGAGCTCCGCGGCGATGTAGAGGCAGTCGTCGTCCCACATCATCTTCGCCCGGGTGAGATATTTCGGCTTGGCGAATCCCTCGCCGCTGATGTCCTCAAAATCTTCCGTCCAGGCCGCCCGCTGCCAGTCGGCCTCCGTCAGCCGGCCGTCGATGACGGGCCTGGCAGTGGTGCGATAGGCCACATAACTGCGCGGAGTGGTGAGCCATCGCTCGTATTTCCGGGTAAGCGACTGCGCCGGAGCCTGCGTGCACAGCATGGCTGTCATGAGGGCAGCGAGGCATTTCGTGATTCTGCGATTTTCCATATCAACTCTAATTTACAGTAACTGCTCTGTCTCTTATACACATCTCCGAGCCCACGAGACTCGACGTCATCTCGT
>CAUULA010000044.1:0-21587 GCA_963545855.1 uncultured Prevotella sp. | reverse complement strand
CATTTTATACAGTACTTTAGGTTTCTTTTTTTGTTTTCAGGTGCAAAGATATACATTTTATTTCATACGGCAAAAACTTATTAACAATATTTTATAAGTTTTTTTTATCTACAAGGACTTTATATCTACAAGGATTAAACAAGCTCTTAAATCTATTGATATCGCCCAAGAAACTGACAAAAAGAAACATAAACAGCAAAAATACGGGTTAAAACACCTTATAAATGACACTTTGATATATTTTATCATCAATTTCTTGCCTTTTAGATAATCAATAGGAGCTTTTCTCTTCACATTAGATTTGTAAATATTTATACAATTCATAATGTTCCTAAGATAACAATCTGAAAAGCATTTAGCAAGGCAACACATCATCTTAGCTTGCACTTTGAGAAGTGAAAGCCCTGTCTTACCTGTCAAAGAAGAAACTATTGACTTATCAGAAGGTCGCCCAGAGTCGTTCCCTGAGCGAAGACATCCAAGTCCACCTCTGTCTTGATACCTCTGATATAGCCCTGATCGGTATGCTGCCAGATATTGTGCTCTCCGGCTCCTGACACCACGGGCTCCTCCCCGTTATAGCGGGCAAGAAAGATGTTGAAATGGTTGAAGCGTGGGGCGAGCCGCTCATTATAGAACTTGACATAGCTGTAGATTACCGGGTAGACGCCATAATGCTTCTTGACATACCAGCAGAACAAGGCCAGACTGTCCTGAAGGGCTTTCTTCCCCCACCCTTTCACGCCCTCAGGCTCCACATCTATCATCGGGCGCAGCTTCTGCTCCTCGGGCCTCACATAGTGCTTGAAGTGGGAAAACTGGTCGGTGATGGCGCTTGAGGAGGTCAGATAGTGATACGAACCCACATTCAGACCCACCAAATTGGCCTCCCGGATATTCCGCTCATACATGGAGTCAAGATGGGTGGAGCCCTCCGTCGCCTTGACATAGACAAACTGGATGGCCGTGTCCTGCGCCACCGCCATCCAGTCGATGATGCCCTGATGATGAGAGACATCGATGCCGTCGTACCGCTGCTCCACAGCCTCGCCACTCTCCGACCTGCTGCCCGTAAAAAAATGGGCGGCTTCATCATTGAGAAATAACGCCACCGCCAAGAACACAAAGAAAGCAATCGCCCCGCCCGCAAGAAGCCATCCGAATACCTTCTTGCGTCGTGAACCGCGGTGGCGATGATGGTGATGCCTATGCTCCATGACCATCATTCCGGCCGAAAGCCCAGAGGCAGGTCCAGGGTCGTAGCCACCCGCTCGCCTTTCAACTCACCCGGAGTCCACTTCGGCATGAGTTTCACCACGCGCACAGCCTCCCGGTCAAGTGCCGGATCTACCGGAGAGACCACCTTCACATTCCCCACCTCACCGGTCTTAGCTATCACGAACTCCACCATCACCGTGCCGCCCACCTTCCGGGCTGCCACCTCGGCCGGATAGTTCACATTCTCCTTGAGAAAAGCCGCCAGCCTCTCGCCAACGCCCCTGAACTCCGGAGCCTTGTCCACCTTATTATATATAGGCTCCCCTTGCCATAGCGAATTCTTGGGAACCGTTGCCACTGGTCCCGGAGCGGCCTCCTTTTCCAGAATGCCGCGAGCCTCCTTGGTGAACAGCGAGCGATAGTTCTTCGCGCTGAGGCGTGTGGTGAACGGCACATACTCCCTCTCCGTCATATACAGCATGTCGAAACAGAGATCGCTGTCCGCCAGATATCCGTCAAGGAAAGTTATCCCCAGCATGTCGTCGCCGAAGTCAATAGAGGCGTTGCGTGCCAGCTCGAGGAGCATGCCCGCCCCGTAATAGCCGTTCTCAAGGCGTTGCGTTCTAATCAGGTCTTTCATCCTCAGCACTCGCTGCTGCTGCAGGTCGTAGGTGATATAGTGCCTCACCGTGTCTCCCCTCTGTGTCGAGAGCCTCTCCGGAGTACACCGATAGCTCAGCTCATAGGAGATGTAGCGGTTCGCAAGATGCCCCTTCTGCCTCAGGCTCACCTCCACATAACAGAACTTCCGGTCGTCGGGAATGGTCTTGAACTGCTGCACTACGGGGTCTCCGAAGCGCTGCAGGAAAGCCGCATAGCTTTTCTCGAAACCGCTGAACTCGCCTTGCGACCCGAAGAGCATACCGGCTAAATAGGCCTGCAGGTTCTTTACATGGAAACCGTCTACATATTCCGGCCACTCCAGGTCTACATCGATGACATTCATTTCCTCTCCTCTATGATAGAAGAAATGGTCTTTCTGATAGCGAATACAGCTGTTCTTGGGCGCGGCATGGGCGTTTGCGGCCATCAGCAGCAAGGCCATGAGCAGAAGTTTCTTCATCGGCGCTCCTCCAAGTCCATGGCTCCCGTGAAGCGAATGCCATCGCGCTCGTGGGCATACACCACGATAGAGGCGCTCCCATTGGCAAACAGCTCGATGTTATAGACAAACTCATCCTCCTCGTTGCGTGCCTTTATCTGCACCTGATAACTGCCTTTCTTGCCCTTGGCCACCTGATAATCGGTCGCCAGAGCCGTGAAGTTCAGCCCCTTGCCACCGCCGTAGGGCACATTGTAGGCACGGCCGAAATAAGGCAGATACGAAATCAGGGTGTCGCCGTGCAGGGTGAGCGCATAGTTGGGAGTAAGCTGTTTCACCGGACCACGCATCGGCTGCATGTAGTTCACATGAATCGTGAAATGACGGTCGTTGAGGTTCGCTGCCAGCTGCTGCTGTTCGCGGGCTTCCTTCGCGGCTTTCTCCTCGGGCGTCAGGCGCATGGTGGAGCAGGCAGCCACGGCCAGCGCCATAAGGGTCAGTAATATAAGTTTCTTCATCTTACCTCTGTTTTTACGGGCTAATTTACGATTTTTATTTCATACTTGCAATAGTTGTATGTTTTTTTAACCTTGGTTCCGCCAGTCAGCCATCAAGACCGTTACTGCGAAAGAGGGCTTCCCGTCTGACAAAATCGGCGATTTCGTCCGACGATTTCGGCGATTTTGTCCTTCTATCTCGCCGATTTTGTCAACCTTAAAACTGCCGGAAGCATCCGCCGAAGCGGTTTCTGGCCTCCGCCTCCGTGGCTTGGCGGGAAGCGGGAGGTGTCGGCCTCGAGAGAAAATCGTCTTCCATGCCTTGCGGAAAGATATTGCTTTTATCGGAAATTATTCGTAACTTTGCGAGATAAAAAAATCCGACATGAAGGAAATCGAGAAAATGAAAGCCGGACAGCCATACACTTTCGCCGACCCGGAGGTGGCAGAGAGCGGGCGGCATGCCGGCAGACTGTGCGCCCTGCTGCAGACGATGACGGCTCACGAGCCCGACTACCGGAGGACCATCGAGGAGCTCATCCCGGGCATTCCGCAAGACTCCACCGTGGTGCCGCCCTTCCATTGCGACCACGGACACGGCATCCATATCGGCCGCCGTTGCTTCATCAACTACGACTGCGTGTTCCTCGACGGAGGCGGCATCCGTCTCGGCGACCATGTGCTGATAGGTCCCGGCTGCCACATCTACACGCCGGAGCATCCGAAAGACCATCGGCAGCGCCGACTGCCGCAAGAGACCTGCCGCCCCGTGAGCATCGGCGACGACACTTGGCTTGGCGGAAGCGTCGTGGTCTGTCCGGGCGTAACCATCGGAAAGCGGTGTATCATCGCCGCGGGGAGCGTCGTCATCAGCGATATTCCCGACGACTGCATGGCCGCGGGAAATCCTGCGGTAGTAAAGAAACACCTGAACCCGGAACCATGAGACGACTCTTGCTGTTCCTCGTCGGCGTGATGATGGGCTCCTGCGTCGGCGCACAGACCGCCCCGCAGGCTTTCCGCGAATGGAAGGCCGGCACCCGGGTATCGTTGAAAGCCGTTCAGGAATACGGGCTGGAGCGGTGCTTCGGCTCATCGGAGATTCCCGAGAGTGTCTATCGCCGCATGCGGGGCAAGTCGTTCAAGGAGGGAACGGCCGTCAGGCTCGCCGACCTCCGCTATGTGCGCGTGCTCCACTATGACGACGGGGGGCACATCCTGCTCGGCGAACTGGTGTGCAACCGGATGATCGCAACCGACCTTGTGGAGATTTTCCGGGCGCTTTTCGACGCCCGATACCCCATCGAACGGATGGTGCTCATCGACGACTTCAACGCCGACGACGAGCTCTCGATGCGGGCAAACAACACGAGCGCGTTCTGCTATCGCGCCGTCGCCGGTTCCAGAAAGTTGTCGGCCCACTCACGGGGCATGGCCATAGACATCAATCCGCTCTACAATCCCTACTACAAAGACCGCAAGGACGGCACCCGGCAGGTGAGGCCCGCCACGGCCGCCGAATACTGCGACCGCAGCAAGTCGTTCGCCTACAAGCTCACGCAGGGCGACCTCTGCCACCGTCTTTTCCTGCAACACGGCTTCCAATGGGGCGGCAGTTGGCGCAGTTGCAAGGACTTCCAACACTTTGAGAAATAGGCATCATGAAAAAGATTATCATCGCCACGACAGCCGCCCTGCTGCTCCTCGCAGGCTACGCAGCCTACATGCACTTCACTTGGAGGAGTCGCACGGAGGCCAAGGGCAACCGGATTATAGAGCGCATAGAGGCCTTCAGGGTCCACCACGGCCGCTACCCCGACGACCTCGGACGCCTCGGCATTCCTCAGAAAGGCGAAGGCAATTCGTATGAAGGCGAGACATTCTACTACGACAGCATGCACGACGGCATCTATCAGCTCTACTTTTCGGCCGGTCCCGACGAGAACTATGTCTACCACTCGCTGCTCCGGGCATGGATGGACGGTTTCTATACCGACCTCGTGAACGAGCAGAAGGAGGCTGTCTACCGTCATATCGAGGACTGCTACACGCAAGGACTGGTGGACAGCACCGTCTACGACCATGCGAAACCCAACCTCCAGCGCATCCACCCGGAAGGTTCTGCCGGCATCCCAGACTCCCTCGTGTATGCCAGCGACTATTATCGGGACGGACGGCTGGCCGGAACGGGCTGGATTCTCTTCTATGATGACCCGCAGTCCGATACTGCCAGCAGGATCGGCTTGTGGACTTTCTATAGCGAGACGGGCATCGCCGTGGAGGTGAACTACGGCGACGGCAAGCCCGGCGGGACGGTCATCAGGAAATGAACGATGAGAGCCATCGCTCTATGAGGTTAAAGGGAAACATACTCACAACAATCGGCCTATCCACAGAACCATCCTTATGAATCATCCTGACGAAGCCTTTCTGACAGCCCTGTGCATGCTCTTGTTCCTGCTTAAGATGCCCGTAGCCCTCAAGCGGAGCAGGAATCTTGCCCGCATTCAGCCCTGCGGCGTTCAGAACTGGAAGTAGATGAACGGCTGGATAGTGCTGCTCTTCACCTGAATGATGATGAAGATGACCAGCGTGAGCAACAGGGCGTCGACCACCACATTTCCCCTCTTCATCCATGAGATGGCGCCCTCCTGCCAACGGTTCGGCAGATAATGGCTCAGATAGCCGAAGAGCATCAGGGCAAGGACATATTTGTATCCGCCCACTACCTGCCCTATCAGCTCCGGATGGAAGTTGCCGAAGATCTGGCAAAGCATCGTCCAGGATCCCGCGAAGGTGTGATTGCGGAATATCAGCCATGTAAGGCAGACGAAATGGAAGGTGAGAATCACGGCCGCCACCCGCCTCCATCCCCGGCTTTCATGGTGCCGGTCGTGATGAAGCACCTCTGTCTTGAGAACCTTATGCCCCACCAAGGCCAATCCGTGAATACCTCCCCAGACCACGAAGTTGACGCTTGCCCCGTGCCAGAGGCCTCCCAAGAGCATGGTCAGCAACAGATTGACATACTGGCGAATCTTTCCCTTCCGGTTTCCACCCAATGAGATATAGATGTAATCGCGTATCCAGGTGGACAGAGAGATGTGCCAACGACGCCAGAAATCGGTGATGCTCGAGCTGGTGTACGGCGCATTGAAGTTCATCGGGAAATGAAAGCCCAGCAACAGGGCGATTCCGATGGCCATATCACTATATCCGCTGAAGTCGCAATAGATCTGCAGGGCATAGCCGTAGACGCCCAGCAGATTCTCAAAACCACTGTATAGGGTCGGGTTGTCAAATATCCGGTCCACGAAATTCAGGCTGATATAATCGCTGATAACGGCTTTCTTGAACAGCCCGATGATGATAAAGTAGACTCCGCGGGCAAACATGTCGCGCGTGATGACCACCGGCTTGCGTATCTGGGGGGCAAAATCACGGGCACGAACGATAGGTCCGGCCACCAGCTGGGGGAAGAAGCTCACATAAAAAGCATAGTCCAACAGATGCGGCAGCGGCTTCAGGTCGCCCCGGTAGACATCGATGGTATAGCTCAAGCTCTGGAATGTGAAGAAGCTTATCCCCACCGGGAGGAAGATATCCCAAGGCTGGAAGTTGCCGCCCACCATCGCCGTGAGCATTCCCGCAAAGAAATTGGTGTACTTGAAATAGCCCAGCAGTCCCAGGTCGATGGCAAGGCTCAGGGCTACCAGCCACTTGCCCGTCCGCTTATTCCCCTTACAGCGATAGATGGAACGGGCTATCAGGTAGTCGCTGACCGTTACTACGGCCAGCAGGAAGAAATACATGCCGCTGCTCTTATAATAGAAATAATAGGAGAAGAGCGTTACGAAGAGCAGCCGGGCATTCATCTTCCTCTCCAGGCACATGTAGATAAAGGAGAAAAAGAGGAACAGCACCAGGAACACACCACTCGAGAAGATCATTGGTTCCTGAGGGTTATAGGTCAATACATCTACAATCCGGTTCCACAACTGCTCTTTCATTCCGCTGCCTCCCTTTCCATTTTGCGGCGACGCTGATAGTTTTTCAGTCCCCCGATGAATGATGGATATACGCGACGGGCCACGATTGCCCCGCCGCCGAACGACAGATGGGTATAGTCCTTGGTGGCCATGTCCCTGTCCACGAGTGCCTTCACGCTGTTCTGCCCTCCCATGGCACGCCAGAAATTGAGGTAAGCCACATGGCAGTCAGCGGCCAGCTGCCCCTGTAACCGCACCAGGTTCTTCACCTCCGGCAAGGTCTGAATGCCATCCGGAGTGCGCTGGTCGCGGTCGGGAACGCTCGCGATGAGGATGCTTGCTTCCGGGAAGCACTCCCGGAGGTGGCTCACGGCCTTCCGCAACTTCTCCATATAGAGCCGCAGAATCGGCAGCGTGTTGCCCGATACGGCATCGTTGAGGCCAAACTGAAGGATGATCAGGTCGTAAGGACGATGCCGACGGAAATCCTCGAGCATCTGCGCGGGCAGCTTGGCAAGCGTGATTCCCGATGAGCCGCGCATGCTGAAGTTATCCAGGACGATGCCCCGGTCAGCCTCCAAGGCCACGCCATATACCAGGGTTCCACTCCCCACATGGCTGAAACGATAGTCTATGCTGCTCATGCTCCCTGTCAGATTCCACATCTGAACCGACGGCGACGACGGGAAGACATGGCTCTGCCGCCGGCCGTCGGAGGTCGTTGCCTCCACTGTAACCGAAGAGGCGGTGCGCAAGAAGAGCTTGGCAGAAGTCCATTGCTTGGTATGCCGGTAGAATCTCGACTCACTCAAAGACAGACATGCACCCTCGCCGACATCGTAATATTTCTCCGCAATACCCTCCTTGGCCTCGTCAAAGGGCTTCTTCACCACCACATGCTCCGTAAAGCCACTTATCTTCTGCGTAATGGAACGCCGGCTCCTCACATTGATGGAAGAGCCTGCGTCGAGCCAGCCAACACCGTTTCCGCCGAACCTTTCCTGCAACATCTCGCGCAAATCAGCCGTCAGGATGTCGCCCTCGATATAGGAATCGCCGAAATAGGCAATCCTCACGGGTCGGCCCAAGTGCTCCACGCTGTCGAGCATGGCATAGAAATGATCCATCCCGCCAGCCTTACCACCGGAGAAATCCACGATCGGCTCCACGCCCTTGCGCCATTTTTCCTTGAAATTGACTTTCCTGCCCCGGTTCTCAAGTGCCGTCAGAGGCTTCGGGGGCTCTGCCACGGGAATCGCATCCACCTGCCGCTCCTCGACCGGAGGCAGTATCTGGCTCAGTATATCCACATGACGCAGCTCGGTTCCACCCACCTTCATCGTGGGCAACTGATGCATCATGAGTAATATAAAAACCACGATAGCCACAAGGGCAAATGTCCGTAAAGACTGCTTCATCGATTCCTTCTCATCTTAAGAGCCGCTCGCATCCACTGCCAGAGCGGATGCAAAATTACTAAATATTTTGTGAATGAAATCACGAAACGCTGCATAAATTCAGACCGGCGATGATAATTCCCCATCTTGGTGATTTATGTCAAGAAAGGCCGGGGCAGCTCATGAACTTGGCCGGAACAGCCCCTGGTTCCGCGAAGGACAGCCCCCGCTTTGCCAAGGATTACCGGAAGGATGACGAAATCGGCGATTTCGCCATTCAATATCGCCGATTTTGTCAGACGAGGAGCCGTTAACAGAAAAACAGGCGACAGATTCTCCTGACGCAGAAGGCAAAATATGGGCAAGCGCACGACAAATTCCCGCCGGCTCAGGGAACATCCACCAGAGCCTTGACGGCCTTCTCGAGTGTCGCCCCATGCAGGTTCACCTGCACGATGTTGCCCTGCCCGTCAATAAGAACGACAAAGGGGATGGCCTGCACGGCATAGGCCTTGGCGGCCTCGCAGTCGAAACCCTCCACCGTAGACCACTGTGGCCAGGGCATCTGTTCCTTGTCGACGGCCTTGAGCCAAGCTCCCCTGTTCTGATCCAGAGACACGCTCACCACATTGAATCCACGGTCGTGATACTTCCTGTAAAGTTCCTTCACAAACGGGATTTCCTGCCGGCAGGGCACGCACCAGCTTGCCCAGAAATCGAGCAGGACAGCCTTGCCACTCACAAAATCCGAGAAACGAACCGCCTGCCCGTCGGCAGCCTTCGAACTGAAATCGCGGAAACGGGCTCCCGCCCGGGTAGCATTCCGGGCTGCGACGATCTCTTCCTCGCGCTTTCTGGCCTCCGCCATGCGCGCCTCATAACGCTGTCTATAGGCCGGAGAGACCGCAGACACAAGTTCCCGATACAGCTCCCGGGGGTAATAATCCTCGCTGAAGGCATAGAAAAAGGCCGCTCCCACATCATTCCGGATATTCTTGCGGATAAACGAATAATAGTCGGGGCGGATGGCTTGCCATAATTCCTGCAGTCTGGCATTCAGCCACTCGTTGTACTCTTCGGAATATCCGCGAACCTTCTCGTAGGCATTGAGTTGCCTACTGAGTGCCATGGCAGAATCACGGAGGTCGTTTTCGTGCCGGAGAATCCGGCCCAACCCCTCATTCAACACCCCTCCCTTCAGAGAGGTCTTGAAGCCGTTATAATCGAGCGTGATGTCGCCCGCCTCCACAATCACCTGCAAATCAGGCACGCCGTAGTTTTCATGAAAAGCCTTCTCCGGCAGTGTCAGCTGTGCCAGGTAAGGGTCGGAAGGAGCCGTGAAGGCGAAGCAGAACTTGCCGCCGGCAATCCTGGCGCTGTCAACCTTCTCCTGATAGCGGGGATCTGCGATACCGGTCTTGATGAGATAGATATAGACACCGTCGCACTCATGGGTATTCAGGTTGCCATGAAGGCGGAAGTCCTGAGCCGCCGACACCACCGACAGCAAAGCGAATAACATCAGAAACAACTGTCTCATTTCTTCAAAGCCTCCATTGCCCGCTGCAGAGGCAGGTTGCGGGTATTAAGAATCCGATAATAAAGCGCCTTGTCCCCAGGATAAAGCTGGCGGCCAATCAATGCCTTCAACTGGACATAAACGCTTGCCTCCGACCGCTGATAGTCGGCCTCGTCATAGGGAATCCCCGCCTGTTCGGCAGTATGCTTCACGGCCTCCATCAGCTGCGCCTTGTCTTCAAACTTATTGAAATAATCGATCGAGGTCTTGAATTTCCGCTTCAACTGTGTCCCCATCGTCTCGGCATATTTGGCTGCGACGCTTTTCTGGACACCCGTCATGGTCAGCATATAATACCAATTGGTCTGGAATGTCGTATCAGGAACGGCCTCAACCTCGGGTTTAACCCCTACTCCATGAATGGTATTGCCCTTGGGAGTGAGGTATCTGGCCACGGAAAGACGAATTGCAGAGCCGTCCTTGAAAGGCATCGTCTGCTGGATGAGCGCCTTCCCATAAGTGGGCTGACCCACAACTATGGCCCGATTCCAATCATCCATGGCAGCCGTGAAAACCTCAGCGGCCGACATGGTCTGCCTGTTTACAAGCACGGCCACCTTCCCCTTTTCGAAAATACCTTTCTTCTTTGCCCTGCGCACCTCGGTCGGAACATGGGCTCCCTCGGTGGTTACAATCACCCTGTCGCCGTCAATGAACTCGTCGGCAAGGTCTACCGCCGCGTCGAAGAAACCTCCCGGATTACCCTGCAGGTCGACTACAAGCGATTTCATTCCCTGCTTCTTCAGGGCCGAAAGGGCATCCCGAAAGTCGGCCGCAGTGGTCTCCGAAAACATGGAAACCGAGATATAGCCTATTTCCTTATCCAGCATATAAGCCTGACGGACGGTGGACATGTCCCGCTGCATATACCGGTTAGCCATGGCAGTGGGACCGTCCAGAAGGGCGTTTTCATCAGCACGCGCCTCCTCGGGCGTCAGATAGGCCGAATAAGGGTCGAGGCCCTTCATGGCCTTGGTGATGAGCTCATCGGTGAAAGGGCCTTTCGGCACAGAGTCGACATACATATTCATGATGGCATACATCGTCATGTTCAATTTCTCCTCAGGGCTGTCTTGAGCTACGACCGGCATCATGAGGAGTGCCGACAGGAGCGTTAAAATCGTTTTCTTCATATTTCTTGTGTTATTTCATCCAATCAGGGGCAGGAGCTCCCTTAAGATAGTGGTCGAAAAATTGCATCATCCTAATTGTCAAATCCTGGCATACTGATGCCCTTCCTTGAGATAGTTCAGCATCCATGCCGGTTTGCCCAATCGACGCATGGAGAAAAACATATTAAAACCCTGGTCGGCTCGCACACTGGAATCCTGCTCGCCATGCACGATGAGTAAGGGAGTGCTCACCTTGTCGGCCTCGAATATGGGCGACTCGCGGATATACATATCCCTGTCGTCCCAAAGGGTCTTTCCCAACCGCCCTTGAGAGTTCTCCTCAAAATACATGTTGGGCTGGCCGGTACCCCGGAGCATAAGGTAATCGGAGATGGCATTACTCACTACGGAGCACGGAGAAGCACATGCGAACATATCGGTATGGGTAACCAGATAGTTCGTGATGTATCCGCCCCAGCTATGCCCGTTGATACCAATGTACCGTTCATCGGCAATACCGTCATTGATGAGTTGTTTCACCCCGCTCACCACGGTGTCCATCGCACTCTCACCGGGCATGCCCACCTTACAAGTTATATCCGGCTGGAAGACCACATAGTCATTGCTCACGCAATAAGGGATGTCGAAAAACGCACTCACATACTCCGGAACCTTGTAGGCGTGGGTGCCGTCGGTCTCCTTCTCGTAACAGTTGACGAGGACGGGATAAGGCTTCCCCTCCTGATAATCCTCGGGAAGATAGAGCACGCCCTCGTTCACCATGCCGTCAGGAAGACGCCAGGAATAGACACGCGAGGTTCCCCGACGGATATTCTTCATAGGCTCGTTCACATCCGTGAGCAGTCGGGGATGGCGAAACTCCTTGTCGCTGAGAAAATATTTCATCTCGGAAAAATTCTCCCTTGACCATACAACCCGACTCAAATCCTTTGTGGCACACTCCAGATTATAATTATATCTGTCGTCGGCAACCAGTTTTCTCACCCGCCCCTGCCGCAGGGCATAGAAGCCGCGGGTCTTGGCGCGTTCGTTAAACCCATCCAGATAAACGACCTCCGATGTGGAGAAGCCCTTGTCGTTATAGCGAAGCCGCACCTGATGCTTTCTGCCATAGCCCTTGGTAAGGCATTCTGCGTCTGCCTTGCCATCGAGGTCTACCGCCCAGAAATCATATCTGTCTCGGACGACGACCCGGTTGTTCTCCATATCCCAACTGCCATGGCCATAAGGTTTAGGCTCAAACGGATAGTCGCTCTCCTCGTCATAGAGCGGATAAGGAATCTTCCCTCTGGTAATATCTGTTATCGAACCGTCCTTCATATCTATGCTGATCCACGACCGGGAGTCGGGAGTGTAAGCCACGGCGTATCGTCCGTCGGGACTGAATTCCGGATAGGCGCACTGATGGGAAATGATTTTCTTCATACTCCCGTCTATACCTATATAATATACATCCTGCTTCGCTTCAAGAACCCAGTCGGTTTCCTTGTCGTAAGGATGCCTATCAGTGGCGATGCCCCCATAGACCTGATTGCCCTCGGGGAAATAGACTGCTGTCATTCCTGCCGTCGGAAGCACCACGAGCTGGCTGGACTTGACATGATACAGATATGCGTTCTCCACGACTTCAGGATAGAGCCTGTCGCGTCTTCGAGGCGAAAGGGGCTCATCCCACTTCCAGAGCTCCAGATTAAGAGAGTCATTTTTCTCCTCGGGAGACTGCCGACTCCAACTCTGTTCTCTGGCAAGGATGACGAGGCTTCCCTCGTTTACAATGCGCGAACCCTGCCCTGAAAGCTTGTAGTCAGCAGGAAGACCCTTTATCTGGGAAAAATCAAAATGAGGAGAAGGCTGATTCTGGCTGTCCTGCCGGCTGCCCTGCCCCTGACTCCGGGGATGGGTGCGCTGCCATTCTTCGGCCCTCCATTTATAGAAAGCATCCTGCCTCATGGCCTGACACTTACCCGTTTTCACCTGATAGAGATACACCGTATCAGGATTCTGGGTGTAGAGACGGCGGTAACTGTAATTTATCCAATTGCCATCATCCGTTATGCCGATATCGCCCAACATCCTCCAACTGGGAATGTCGTCAATGGTCATAGCCCTCTTCTGGGCTCGGAGGGTATGAAAAGACAACAAAAGGAATAGGCATATCACCACTCTTCTATACATGTCTGCGTGCTGTTTTTATGGATTACAATAAGTCTTCCAGCTCTATCCGCAACAGGGAAAGAGCCTTGCTGATGTGGATTTCGACCGTCTTCACCGAGATTTCCAGCTTGTCGGCTATCTCCCGATAGGAAAGCCCGTCTCTCCTGCTGCAGAGAAACGCCTCACGGCATTTTACGGGCAGCTGCGAGATTGCTTGTTGGAGACAGATTTCCAAATCCTGATTCATCAAGTTTAATTCCGCCTCCGGAGCCTGCAGGACCTCCGTGGAGAAAAAACTACGCACATCGGCACTATAGCCGGCAACCACTTTCTGATGCTGAAGCTCATTTAAACAAAGATGATAGATGGAGGTATAAAGATAAGCCTTAAGAGAGGAAGAGACTGAGAGGGAAGAACGATTTTCATACATCTTACAGAAAAGAGACTGAACGATGTCGCTTGCAGCCTCCATATCCTTGAACAATCGAAACGCATAATTGGCAAGCACATCGTACCAACAATCGAAAAGAAAGACATAAGCCTCCTCTTTACCTTGACGAAGAGCCTCTATCAATATCCTTTCTTCGGTAAATCCGTTCATTTTCTCTCCCTGCAATCCTTTTCCCGTGCAAAGATAACGGTTTTTTAGTTATATCACAAATAAAACCGTCTTTAATTCGTAAAAAGCACGCAAAAGTTTTAATTTATTACTTTCGCGCACTTCCTCTGTATATACTATTATCTCATTCTGCCTTTAATAGTTCTATTACTGCCGAGATCTCATCCATTAATCCGCTCGGACTTCCACTATATCCCTCGGCAATATACCGAACCTTTCCATTCTTCAGGACAGCCTTCTGGGGAATGCCGGATGTGCCCTTGATGATACTTCTATAGACCTCAGCTGGCTCCTCCTTCCCCGGAGCGGCGTGGTCATAGAGCACCTCCATCTTTTGGGCATCCAGATGCTTCCGCTGGAATATCCTCCCTACACGGGCATCATCTCTGGCATCTTGGGTGCAGACAAAATAGAACTTCACCTGTGAATCGCTCAAATACTTGTTGACAGCCATCTGCATACCTTCCATGGCTGCTATGCAAGGGGCACACCAAGTGGCCCAGAAGTCGAGAACCACTATCTCGTCTTTCCTGAAATCGGCAGACTTAACCTTCCCTCCCCTTATCGATTCCATCTCAAAGGCAGGATAATCCTCTTCCCTTATACCTTGCATCACTTCTCTCGTCAAGTTTTCACGAGCCTTGTCTGATTTCAGAGAAGCAAAATATTCATCAAAAGTAGCTTTTGGCTTTGAGGGCATTTCGTCATAATGCCGACGAAGAGCCTTGAACAGATCGCTTGTCAGAAGTCCCGTAGAGGCAGAACCCTCCAAGGCTTTTACGGCATCATCATTTCTCCCCAACGCGCTCAGACTTTCATAATAGGCCTGATTACCCTGGGCATACTGATTGAAACGCTCATCAAGCGGAATCTTATCCATATAGCCGATAGCATCCTGATATTGACCACTCTTCGCAAGAATCTCCGTTTCCACCGCCAAGTAATACCATAGCTGCTGCTCCTGGGAGCGATAAGGATTCTGGCCCGTCTGGTACATGTCCACCCATACCGGAGCCTTCCTGATCATCTCATCTATCATGAGCTTAGACTGTTCCGCATACTCCTTGGGGTCTATGGGAGCTTTCTGGACGAGCCACATCACACTATGCTGATAAAGGTCTGCAACCATATTGAACTCGCATTCAGGGAGGACCTCCTTCAGCTTATCATATTTTTTCTGATTCCAGAGCGTGCGGATATAGCCGTTGTAGAAATTAACATACACAAATCCTTGGTCATCCGGACTCTTATAAAAGGCTGCAATCGGAAAGTCTTTACGGAATTTATCCGCCGCAGAGAAGAAGTCTTCTCCCTGCAGACCTGCCACCCGTTCCGCCTCCTGACGGCGAGTAAACTTGCCACGGGGGAACCTCTTCAGAATCTTTGTTCTCACTTTTTCGGCACCCACGCTGTCGTTCTGCTTGTACTGAAGATCAAAATACTGATTTATCAATTCCTGCTCTCCTGACACTTTTTTTTCTTGTGCCCCTGCAGACACCAGCACACCTGCGGCAAAGAAGAATAATATCAATAGCTTCTTTTTCATGACATACTTCTATTTTGTTACAAAGTTATAGCGTAAATTTGTAATAAAACTACATTTTACATTAAATAACTCAAAAATATAACTGACTATTTTAAAACAGAATATAGGTTGACGGCGGTATATAGAGAGCATGAGCAACTCATCGCTGCTCTCGCTCTTATAATCAATCAAGGCTCCAAGGCTCTATTCCGTATGGAATCCACGGATATCAATACCATAGTTATTCTTGTAATAATTAATCAGGATTTCCCATTTCCGCTTTACGAGAGGATACTGCATGAAAGCTTCCACCTCCCCTTCCTTGGCATTGAATATCTGAGACATGTAATAATTATAGTCATTATTCATTACCAACGCGGTATTAATGCGTTGGGTGCTATAGTCGGTCCAAGTATCAGACGCCTCATTATACTTCATAAAAATCTCGCTATAGACCGTGTATCCATACTGGCTCCACTTTGGAATGAAGCCGCGGTTACGGAGTGCCACCAGATCGTCATCCGTATACACATAGCTATAACGACTGGGATCATAGGTCATCGCAGGCTTTGTGGCATAATCTGTAACATCAAAGAACTCTTGCGGACGGTTCAACAGCCCACGGGTGATATAATCCTGCCAGAGAGCCGTAATGAGTTCCGTCTTACGCTGAGATTTCGTATAATCGTTCATCGTCGGAACATCATTCAGTCCCGCGATAATAATAGAATTTCCATTCATTTGATAATTATAGGGATATTTACGAATATCCACGACACCACCAGAGCTAAAATCTCGAACCAAGTAGAGTGAGTCCACCATATAGACCCGATAAGGAATCCCTCCATTCTTCAAAAAGTTATCGGGAAAATACTGCAGCCAAATATCATGGAGATACTGCAGCATGGCCTCCATGTTTTTAGGGTCGCCAGCAACTACATGATAATTGCCAAGAGCATTGGCGTTGCCGGCAATTTGTTTCCAAAACACATCGTTAGACTTTATCTCGTAAATGAAATAAGATCCATATTTGTCATACCAGTTTTGAATCGTCTGATTGACTGCATCGGAAGCACCCTTCTGAGGAAGCTCGTAATCAGGAAGTATCTCTAAGGGACTTCCTATCTTATCCTCACTGCTACAAGCGGCGAGTCCCATGCAGATGACGAATGACAGAAACACATATTTTAATCTATTCATAATTATCTTGGTTTATCAGTTAATTAAAGTCCCTACACGATTAGCCCCATTGCGGCATTCGTTCTGAACCAGCCCACTGTTGCTTCGAATACAAATGGCTGGGAAAGGAAGGGTATACATCGGGTCGTTATGGCGGAGCACGAAGTCATATTTATGTCCGCCATCACTAACTCGTGAATCCTGATACACATGATGGATTTCAGGCATTCCCCAACGGCGGAGGTCAAACCAACGGTGTCCCTCGAAGCATAATTCCTTGCGGCGTTCATTCTTGATTGCCGTGAGAAGAGCATCGCCAGAAAGATTCTCATCCACATATCCAACGACACGAGTCTTACGGAAGTCATTCAAATCCTTCATGGCGGCAGCATCCTTGCCAAGCATTGCCTCTGCCTCCATCTTATTCAGCCAGGCCTCTGAAGTGCGGACGAATTGACTAAACTGTTGTGAGCCATAAGGCTTGTTGATAACGAAGGTGTTATCGTTATCCCATTGTCCTGAATGCAATTTATACATCTCCCAACGGAGATCATTCTGTGGATCGTAGAGCTTTCTTAACTCGTCTGCACATCCTGGCATATATGCCGAGCTCTGTCTACGTGTAGTCCCGCCGATAAGCCACTCTATCTCGGGATTTGCTGAATAACTAAAATAATATGGACCGGAAGGTACGGAGGCATTCGGGTCATAATTTGTAACGAGGTTGAACAAGACGGCACCCTGGGACAAGGCCTTATTAACCTCATCTATAGCATCCTGCCAACGCTCCATATAGAGATATACTCTCGAGAGAAGAATGTGGATGGCCGGCTGATTAATTCGGTTGTTCTTACGAAGGATCTTCAAGGGATCCATTAGTTTGGCAGATTCCAGGAGGTCGGGGAGAATCACCTCCTCATAGGCCTTTGCCACCGTAGCCCGAGTTAACGGCTCCTGAGATAAAGAGGCGTCCAGTTTCAAGGGAACTCCCAGAGATTCCTTGTTATAGTTATAAGGTTCGCCATAGAGATTCACCAGCCCGAAATACAGGAAGGCTCTCACAGCCAGGGCCTCAGCCTTGACACGATTACGCTGTTCATCAGAGCCTATTGCGCCATCAATTTCATCAAGCACCGCATTGCATCCCTTTATCTTGCTATAGAACTGGTAATATATTGTCGAAGCAGCAGAAGTATTAATTTCTTCCTGATATCCGTTGAGATCAGACTCATAGGGCTGCCACTGATAATAAGGCGCCGGATTCACGGCGTCAGTAGTACCCGCGAACTGATCGGGATAATATACAGTCCCACTCCAAGTATCGTTGTTGCTATAGGTAAGGAATTGCTGACAATCATCATCCATATAGGAAATGATTCCTATATCGAGAGTTCCATCAGGATAGGCAGAGCCGATAAGCAGTTCAGAGAAGTCCTCTGTTGTTCGCGGAATCACCTCACTCTGAGACTGTTCATCGAGGAGGTTGCCACAGGCCGAGAATATGAGAGCTGTTGCAGCAAGTAATGTTATACATATATATTTCTTCATGTTCTTATCTCTGATTTATAAGGGTTAGAAACTTAAATTCAGTGAGAATGCCAGGGTACGACGGGCCGGCCAGTTACCGGTCTCCGGGTCGCGACCTTTCCATTTGCTATCAAATGTAATACAGAACGGATTCGTCAGATTCACGCCCACATAACCGCTTGTAAGACCGATACGCCTCATAAAGTCGCGAGGAATATCATACTGCAAGCCAATAGAGCGACAGCGAATGAAATCAGAATCCGCCACTTTTTCCGTTGATAGGTTATACATTGTATAAAGATCGGTCTGATAGTCATACACAGAGCCTGAAGCATCCTGCACATTCTGATAAGGCAATGTTACATAGAGATCATTGCGGTTTCCCGCAGGAATAGCAGGGATGTTCGTAATGAGCTCATCACCAGGCTTGCGCCAACGGTCAAGCATATAGGTCGGTACATTCTGTTCCGGACGAGGCATACCGGCCGTTGCCGCATAGGTAGGCAAGAAGCGCTGCCCACCCAACGACATGGCAAAGGCTGCACGCAAATGCCAATTCTTATAACGGAGAGCCGTGCTAACACCACCTGTTATATCGGGCTCAAGACATCCCGCCTTAACAAGATAGTCTTTAAAATCTGTAGGAGTTTTTGACTTATTGAGCCCATTAAACATGGGTCTGCCGTTTTCAGGATTCAATCCTGCAAAATCATAAGCATAGAGAGTTCCATAAGCCTCACCCGGAACTATCGCCGTTCCTGAGAAATAGTCAGATGGATTATTAACACGATTATTATTTGAAATCTCGTTGACATCCTTTGCCGTATTGAACGAGAGAGACCATGTCCAGTCTTTCGTGCGGATTGGCGTATAGCTGATGATGATTTCATACCCATGGTTATCCATGACCGTACCATCGACATAAGCATTTAAATCACCATACTCCATCGGTATCTCATGGGAAGACAACACCTTGGAATGCTTGTTATAAACATTGAGACCTGCACTGAGACGCCCTCTGAGAAAACTCATATCGAGCCCTAAGTTCCAGTCACTTGTCTTCTCCCATCCAAGACCAGGATAAGGCAACGACTTTATCCGCAGACCATACTGCCCAAAATTACGAACTATACCGAGATCAGTCGCAATGAGATAAGGCGAGACTGCAGTAACTGCATTGCCGCGAAGTCCATAAGAGAAGCTCACATCAAACATATCGAACCAACCTCGGAAATTCTGCATAAAGTGCTCTTCGCCCAAACGCCACTTCGCTCCAAGAGAGAATGCGGGATTAAACTTCTTGTTTTCATCCTGCCCGAAACGGTTGGAAGCATCCACTCGGAAATTCATGTTTACCACATAGCGGTTATCGTAGCCGTAGACAGCCGTGAGGTATTCGCTCACGGTATTCGATATGGTGTTCACTACGCTGGACCCGGCGGCCATATCGTCATGCAGCGTGGTAGCCGACGCATTGGCACTGGCTACAGGGGTAATCACCTCGGGAACATTGGCAAACGACTCACCGCGGTACTTCAGATATCCGTAACGCATATTGGTCTCACCATCAATCTTGTTGGAAGTTGTCTGCAGACCCAGATTAAGGGTTACATTGTGCACCTTCCTTAAGGTGTTACTGTAAACCAATGCTGCACGGAAAGAAATATTTCGGCTATTGGAATTCTGCACCTGAAGCAGACCGCCGTAAGGCAAAGGGCTTGCCAGCTCTTCAGCAGAATTCGGCGTTACGCTTCCATATTCATAGCCTCGAATACTGGTGATATAGTAAGAATACTCCGTAGCATACGATTTGATACGGCTCTGCGCCAATGCAATGGAAGCGTTTCCCTGAAACTGCAGATGGGGTACGACATCCCAGTGCAAGGTAAGGTTTGATTGGAAAGTGTTTGTCTGGGTCCGGGCACCGGTATTACCAATCTCGTTAAGAATATTATAGTTATAATAATAGGTGCTCGGATAGGAATGGCTCGAAGCTCCCATCTTGTCGTGATAGAAATAACTTCCATTCTCGTTATACGCGGGGATAGCACGAGAAGTGTTCATTGCATATTCATAAGGACTTACTCCATAGCCATAGTCATTGGTAACACGATGACTCCCATTGAGAGAGAAGTCTACCATGAGCTTATCGCTAATGCGAAAAGTATTGTTGCTGCTGGCTGTAAAACCGGTCATGGCATTCTCACGAGCATCGCCCAGCGTACGATCGTATCCTAAGGAAATGCGACTACTCACTTTCTGAGAACTTGCAGAGATGCTTATATTTTGCTGTGTACTTACGGCCGTACGGAAAAGAAGCCCAAACCAATCCGTATTCTGGTTTTCCATCTTGCGAAACGCCGCAGCAAATTCCTCGCGGGTAATCTCCTTGTTCTGCAACTGCCGAACCAATCCTCCATAACCAATATTCCGAATCTCGGCATTATAGCTGTTACGGTCCTGATACATCTCCTGATTAAAGCGCATATATTGCTGAGAATTCATCATGTCATACAGACTGTAGGCGGGTCGCTGATTGATACTCATATTACCGGAGTAGTTCACGCTGAAACCTCCATTCTCCTTGGCTTTCTTGGTAGTAATGACTATCACGCCATTACTTGCCTGCGAGCCATAGATGGCCGTGGCAGAAGCATCCTTCAGCACCGTAATGCTCTCTATATCGTTAGGATTCAGCCAGCTGATGGCGTTTCCTGCCGTCTGGGCCAAATCGTGCATATCATCAGACAACGGACTTGCATCGTTTGGAATCGGGGTAGGATTAGTCTGAATCACATCGTCTACCACCCATAGCGGTTCCTGATTACCAAGCAGCGTGGAGGTTCCGCGGATTCGAATCTTCGGCGTACCACCCACCTTACCCGTGGTATTTAATACCGACATGCCCGGGACAACGCCTTGCAGCATCTGGTCGATGGAGTTCTCGCCGGCCACGAGCACATCTTCGGCCTTCACCTGATTGACGGCTCCCACATACTGCCCACGATTATAAGTACCATAGCCGGTAACTACGACATCATCGAGGAGCGTGGCATCATCCTGAAGAATCACATTTAGGCTAATCTGTCCCTTGTAGTTGATTTCCTGAGTGGTCATACCGACATAAGAAAACACGATTGTTCCCGACTTGAGGCCCTGCATGTCGATTTCATAATTACCAACCGTATTGGTAACCGTCATGATCTTGGTGCCCTTCACCTGAATGGTTACACCCGGTAGGGCCACGCCGTTACGATCCTCTACCTTGCCATAGACATGTCCTGCCTTCAAATCCTGCTGCACGGATTGCGAATGGCTCACCGTTTCGGCAGAGGCCTTTGAAAGAGGAATCATCAGGAGCACCCATAAAAATGAGATAAGCTTTCTCTCCATAGTTTCTGTTTTAGTTTTATATTTCCTTGTACTTGTGAATGGTTTGGGTCAGAGCCTTACGAGCTCTCTCCTTATATATAATAATAGGAGTAAGACAACTGCGGTAAGTAAGGTTCCATAAATGGCGATATTGAGCAAACTGCGCCTTTGCCTCAGCAGAACTCTCTATATTCTTCTTCAGGTAAGAAAGCTCGCTTTCGGAAGCGCCGCCTTCCAAGACATGCCATATACTTTTATCATTAAGATCTGTTGCCATTTGTCATTCTATATTATTA
>CAUULA010000043.1:0-21651 GCA_963545855.1 uncultured Prevotella sp. | reverse complement strand
TACACTCGACTAGTCGTCGGCAGCGTCAGATGTGTATAAGAGACAGAAATTAAACATATGATTATGGAAAGGAAAGAGCGATTAAGGATGGCATATGAGCACCTTAGAGATAATGGGGTAGTCCATACGCAGCAGGATGTAGCAGACAAAATGAGGAAGCCCAAATCTAATATTTCCAGTGCTTTCAAAGGAAACGAGAAATATTTGACGGATAAATTCCTTAGAGATTTTTGTAAAGTATTCAAGGGATTCAGCGAAATGTGGCTCATCGACGGTGACGGTTCCATGCTGATCACTGGCGGTAACGTATCAAAAGACTTCACGAACACCAGCCAGTCAGGGAACGCAACGGTTATAACAGGCAATGACGCTATCGTAAATATGGGCGCCGAGGCCAGGCCTATGAAACTGGAGCATATAATCTTCGCTCCGTTAGTCTCCCAATACGCCTATGCGGGCTATCTGTCCGGATATGCGGACGAGGAGTATATCGAAAGCCTCCCGGTTGTGCCGTTTGTCGCCGACCATGAGGCCAAGGGGAACTATGTCGCCTTTGAGGTTAGAGGGGACAGTATGGACGACGGCACGGACGATGGATATATTGAGGGAGACAGACTTCTTGGAAGAGAAATACCTCCAGATTTATGGGCCAGCTCAAAGTTGCATATCCGCAAGTGGGATTTTATCATTGTACATACAGAAGGTATATTGATAAAACGTATAATAGCCCACGACGTAGAGAAGCACTTGATAACGATACACTCACTGAATGACATGTATGAGGATAAGGTGCTTGATTTGAAAGATGTACGCAAAATATTCAATGTAATAGAACTCCAAAGACCAAAGAGAAGATGAATAAAAACGAAAAATCGAACAATAGTTCAAAGAATGGTAACCCGACAAGTATCACGGGAGACGGGGCGACAATCTATATGTCCGGATGTGGTGAAGATTTTTATCATGGAAGGAATCCTAAGCAGATAGACATTATCAAGAGCCAGCGCGCCGTGATAGAGAAACTCCAGATTCAGATTGACAAAATGCAGGAGCAGGCAAGGGCGGACGGAGAAAGGTTTAGCGAGGTGCTCCGAATCAAGAATAAGCTAATGGATCTTCTTCTGGAAGACAGGAAGCTGTTGCAAAAGAAACTGGAGGATATTGAATAATTGACTGATAATTGACTTACAAAAACCAAGTCTTTAATATAACAAACTAATAATAATACGATTATGTTTAATTTTGACTCCGCTTCCGGTTCTGAAGGTCTTGGGTTTGAGTCCCAACGGGGTCACCACTCCTAATAAAGAACGACTATGGATATTGCCGAACGATTCATCAATTATACCAAATTCGACACCCAGTCGGCCGAAGACTCCGAGACAGTGCCCAGCACCCCGAAACAACTTATCTTCGCGAGATACCTGAAGGAAGAGTTGGAGCGTGAAGGCTTTGCCGATGTGGAGATGGACGACAAGGGATACATCTACGCAACCCTGAAAGCCAACACCAAGAAAGCTATTCCCACCATCGGCTTCATCTCCCATTACGACACCGCACTGGATGCGAGCGGAGCCGGCATCAAGGCTCGCGTCGTGGAGAATTATGACGGAGGCGACATACTGCTGTCGCCCGGCATCGTCTCTTCTCCCGGCAAATTTCCCGAGCTTTTGGAGCACAAGGGCGAAGACCTCATCGTTACTGACGGCACGACTCTGCTCGGCGCAGACGACAAAGCGGGCATCGCGGAAATCGTGGAGGCCATGTGCTATCTGCGTGACCATGATGAAATCAAGCACGGCGATATACGCATGGGCTTCAACCCCGACGAGGAGATCGGCATGGGAGCCCACCACTTCGATGTGGAAAAATTCGGCTGCGAATGGGCCTATACCATGGATGGCGGAGACATCGGCAACCTGGAGTACGAGAACTTCAACGCCGCGTCGGCCAAGATCACCATCAAGGGCGTCAGCGTCCATACCGGCTATGCCAAGGGGAAGATGGTCAACGCAAGCCGGCTGGCCTGTGAATTCAACGGCTACATACCGGAAACCGACATCCCTGAGACCACCGAAGGCTATCATGGATTCTACCATCTGACTGGCATCGAGAGCCATTGCGAAGAGGCAAAGCTCAGCTATATCATCCGCGACCACGACAAGAATAAGTTTGAAGAGCGCAAAGACTTCATTGAGGACATCGCCAAGAGGATGAACGAAAAATACGGAGAAGGCACCGTGAAGGCAGTCCTGAAGGATCAATACTATAACATGAAGGAGAAGATAGACCCCAACATGCATGTCATAGACATCGTCCTGAAGGCCATGCAAGACACCGGCGTAACGCCCAAGGTGGAGCCTATCCGCGGCGGAACAGACGGCGCCCAGCTCAGTTTCCGCGGCCTTCCCTGCCCCAATATCTTTGCCGGAGGCGTGAACTTCCACGGTCCCTACGAGTTTGTTTCCGTCCAAGTGATGAAGAAAGCGGTGCAGGTAATCGTGAGAATATGCGAGCTTACCGCCCGATTCAACGACTAACGGCGTTCCGATCGCTCATGTCCATAAGGAAAGGCAAAAGGGTGGTGGCAAGCTCCTCGCTCTTTTGCCTTTCTGCTTTTTTCATTTCCGGCACTCCGGAAAATCATCCTTTCACCCACATAGAACAACAAAGATGTCTGAACTTCACAACCTCGTAAAAGACCTGGCATTGATCCTGATGGTCGCAGGAGCCGTGACGCTCCTATTCAAGAAACTCAAGCAACCCCTGGTGCTGGGATACATCGTGGCCGGATTCCTCGTCTCGCCACACATGCCCTACACCATGTCGGTGGTCGACAAGGTGGATATACAGACTTGGGCGGACATCGGCGTCATCTTCCTTCTGTTCTCCTTAGGACTCGACTTCTCATTCAAGAAGATCCTGAAGATGGGCATGGCACCCGTCATTGCCGCCCTCACCATCATCTTCTCCATGATGATGCTGGGCATGCTCGCAGGTCATGCTTTCGGCTGGAGCCGCATGGACTGCATCTTCCTCGGAGGTATGCTGGCCATGTCGTCCACTACCATCATCTACAAGGCCTTCGATGACATGGGGCTGCGACAGCAGCGGTTTGCCAGCCTGGTGATGAGCGTGCTCATCCTCGAGGATGTGCTGGCCATCGTGATGATGGTGATGCTGTCGGCGCTGGCTGGCGACACGGCCTCCGGAGATGAACAGATACTCATGTTGCAGTCGGTTTTCAAGATCGGTTTTTTCCTCATTCTCTGGTTCGTGGTGGGTATTTTTGTCATTCCCCTGTTCCTGCGTTCCACAAGGAAACTGATGAACGACGAGACCATGGTCGTCGTCGCGCTCGGCCTCTGCTGCGCCATGGCATGGATATCCACCACCGTCGGGTTCAGCAGCGCATTCGGCGCGTTCGTCATGGGGAGCATTCTTGCCGAGACGATAGAGGCCGACAAGATCGCCCGCCTCGTGGAACCGGTGAAGAATCTCTTCGGCACCATCTTCTTCGTGTCGGTGGGCATGCTCGTAGACCCCGAGATACTGGCCGACTACGCGCTGCCGATCGTGGCCATCGTGCTGACCATCCTTCTCGGCCAGAGCGTCTTCGGATCCCTGGGCTATCTGTTCAGCGGCCAGACGCTGAAGACCTCCATGCGCTGCGGATTCTCCATGGCGCAGATCGGCGAGTTCGCCTTTATCATCGCGTCGCTCGGCCTTTCGCTGGGCGTAATCGGCAAATTCCTCTATCCCGTGGTGGTGGCCGTATCCGTAATCACCACCTTCCTGACCCCTTACATGATTCAGGCGGCCGACCCGGCGTATGCCTATCTTGAAAGAAAAATGCCCAAGATGTGGGTCCGCAGGCTCGGCCATCTCGGCCCGAGCACAGAGGGAAGCCAGCAGGAGCGGAGCCTCTGGCGCGTCTACCTGCGCAAGATCACGGTAAACACGCTGGTCTACTCCATCCTCACGGCGACCGTTACCACGCTGACGCTCACCTTCTTCCTGCCCTTCATACGCAAGATACTACCCCACTGGTGGGCCAACGGCGTGTGCGGCGCGCTCCTCCTGGCGCTCATCGCGCCGTTCCTGCGAGCCATCATCGTGAAAAACAATCACAGCGAGGAGTTCAAGACACTGTGGACGGAGCGGCGCATCAACCGTCTGCCGCTGATTTTCACCGTTCTGGCACGCGTGGCCATCGCCGCCTCCTTCCTGTTCTACATCTGCAACTACCTGGCCCGTTTCCAGAACGCCATCGTCATCACGCTCGCCCTGATCATACTCACCCTGATGGTGCTCTCAAGGAGCTTGAAACACCGCAGCATCCGACTGGAACGCCTCTTCGTGCAGAACCTGCGCTCGCGCGACATCGCCGCACAGGTGAACGGCAGCCGCAGACCGCTCTTCGAGGGACACCTGCTCGACCGCGACTTGCATATCTCCGACTTCGAGGTGCCCGAGGACTCGGCCTTCTGCGGCCGGACCCTGCGCGACCTGCAGCTGCGCAACCGCTACGGAGTGCATGTGAGCAGCATCCTGCGCGGCCGGCAGCGTATCAACATTCCCGGCGGAAGCACCATCATCTTCCCCGGAGACCGCATCCAGGCCATCGGCGACGACGAGCAACTGCGCGCCTTCGGCGACGGACTGCGCCGTGAGCTCGTGCCCGAGGACACGGAAATCGAGAAACGGGAGATGAGACTGCGCCAGCTGATCATCACCAACGACAGCCCCTTCATCGGCAAGACGCTGAGCGAAAGCGGCATCCGGAACAAATACAACTGCATGGTGGTGGGCCTGGAAGAATGGGAAGAGAGCCTGGTCATGATGCCCCCGTCCAGAAAATTCGAGAAAGGAGACATCCTCTGGGTGGTGGGCGAGCAGCAGGCCGTCGACGAACTCGGCAAGCTGGTGTAACCCGAAAGAGGAGTCAAAGCGTTCCCGGCGGGATTCCAATACATCCTATCCATATTCATCCGTCCGCGATAAGCCGGAGGGGCAGTTGCCGCCCGCCGGAGGGGAGGCCGTTGCCCGCCTGACAAAATCGGCGAGATTGTAGGACAAACTCGGCGAAATCGTGCGGCGAAACCGGCGATTTCGTCAAACAGCCAACGCCTTTCTGTAAAACCTCCGACGGCCTTACGGAATATGATTCAGGATTGGGAGGAAAGCGACAAGCGGCTCTCCCCGCCGGCTAATACCACTGCACGGCGTTGCTGTAACCGCTGCGCTTGTCGTATTTCAGCGCGTCGGTGAGCGTGGAGGCATTGGCCCGGAAGGTGAAGTTGTAGCTGGTATAGGGGGCGAGCACCACCTGGCAGCTCATGTTGAAGCAGTGGAGGTCGCGCTGGAGCGAGGCCGTGGTCATGCTCATGGCATGGTTCTCGAAGTCGTAACCGCTGGAGAAGCTGATGTTCCAGCCGTCGCTGATGCGCAGGTTGCCGCTCACATTCAGCGTCTGGCTGAACTTGTAGGGATAGCGCATCTTGTCGTAGTTGAACTTCTTGATGTCGGTGTTCTCACGCATGGTGATTCCGTATCCGAAGGTGAGCGACCACGGCATGTTGAAGAGCATGTAGCCGTCGTCGTCGGTCTCGGCCTTTCCGCCGCCGCTCTTCTTGCGCGCGCCGCGCTGTCCCTCGATCATGTCATCGTCGATGTTGCTCTCGATGTTGGTGTCTATGCCCTCGTCGTCCTTGCCACGCAAGTCCTCGTCGTCGTCCCTGCCGCCTCCGAACCACTTCCGGAGCTTTTCGGGGGTGAGGGTGAACGAGATATTCTGCGAGAAACCTTGGAAACGGCCGAACTTGCCCATGCCCCAGAGGGTGTGGTTGCCGATGTAAGGCGTGCCGTTCGCATCCAGCTCGTAGGCATAGGTGCCGAATACGGCGTTCATGTTGAAGGTGTAGTTCTTCCACCATTTCAGTCGCAGGCGCACGGAGAGGTCGCTCCACTTGTGGATGGTGGCCGCTGAATTATACGACATTGTGAAGCCCAACTCGTCAATCAGGCTTATCTTCTTGTAGCCGAGCGAGTCCTTGTCGCGGTCGCTCTTGAGCTTCATCTCAAGGTTGTTGGAGATGTCCCAGCTGATGTTTCCCGTCCTTCCCTTGCCCGGAACGCCGTAGAGCGCGCCCTCGTAGGGAGAGTATTCCTCGAGCGACACATTGCCGTTGGCGTCCGTCTTCTGGTAAGTGGCGTAGTAGCCGTAGCGTGCCGATCCGAAGTCGGGCGCATAGGAGAAGCTGACACTCGGCGTGATGACATGGCGGACGGCCATGACCTTGTCGCCGAAAATCTTCCTGCTGGGCACGAAGAAGCCGTAGAGCTTGGTGCTCGCGCTGAGCGCGAGGTTCCAGTTATACACATTGTGGAAGCCGTAGGTGGTGTCGTTCTTCTCTTTCTGGGCGGCCGTGTCCCAGGAGCGGTCCACCTTCCGGGAATACATGCGGTCGGTGAAGTTGAACGAGGGAGACACATTGATGTAGTTGAACAGGGTGAAATTACCGCTGATGGGGATGTTGTGCTGTATGCCATTGCGCCATTCCTTCAGGAGGTTTGCCTTCATCAGGTGGTCTTCCTTGGTGTTGATGGAGTTGGAAAGGCGACCCGTGTAGCTCATCGAAATCTTCTCATACCAGCGCTGGTTGCCCACCGGATGCTTCCTGCGGAACGGATAGAAGCGGCTGATAGACACATTCAGGTCGGGCAGGGTCATGGCAATGGAGGAGTCGCGCATGTTCTGGCTCAGGTTGGCCGTTGAGCTCAGCGACATGCCGATGCTTGAGAAAGTGGTGCTCCAGCTGACAGACGAGGTGCGCGTGCTCTGTGTGAACGACTGCGGATTGTAGAGCGAGGTGAGGTTGTTGCGCTCATAACTGCTCGTGGCGAAGTTCACGCTGGCGGCCAGCGAGCTGAAGGGATTGGCCTTGGAGTCCTGCCTGTGGCTCCATTGAATCTTGAAACTGGTCTGCCGGGCGTAGTCGGGCAGCCCCTTGTCGCCCGTCCGTGTATCCTGGAAACTTGCCAGGAAGCTGCCGCTGTACTTATAGCGCTTGCGATAATTGGATGCCAGGCTGACTCCCCACGACCCCTTGGTATAGACCTCGCCGATGAGTTTCAAGTCCCATTTGTCGCTCATCGCGAAGTAATATCCACCGTCTCGGAGATAGAATCCACGGTCTTGCTCGTCGCCGTAGCTCGGCATGATGAATCCCGAGGAATATTTCTTGGTGAAGGGGAAGAAGCCGTAGGGGATGGCGAGGGGCAGGGGCACATCGGCCACTACGAGGTAGGCGGGGCCGAAAACCACATCCTTGCCCGGGCGGACCTTGGCTCGGGAAAGGGCGATATAGAAGTCGGGATGCTCCTCGTCGCAGGTGGTATAGCGGCCATGCTTGAGGTAAATCACGCCCGAAGAGTCGCGCTTGGACAGCTCGCTGGTGAGATAACCATCCTCCTGCTGGGTATATACATGATTGATAAATCCCTTCTTGGTCTTGAAATTGAAGGCGATGGTGTCGCTCTCATACTCACTTCCGCCCATCTTGAACAGCGGCCGCCCCCTGACGCCTTTCTTCTCCGTGGAGTCGGCAGTGCCTATGGCTCTGACCAGACTGCTGTCAAGGCTCATCTGAATCCTGTCGCTCGCGAGGTCCATGTTCTCGTAATTCACCTTCGAGGAGCCATAGATATGGGCCACCTTGTTCTTGGCGTCATAGACGAGAGAGTCTTCCCCGGAGTAAGTAACCGGCGCATCGATGCCGTTTTTCTTCTTCCGATTGAGCGAGTCGAGGTGTATTGAGTCGTCAACAGCCTTGTTGTGTCGGTAGATGGCACGCTGAATAGAATCCATCTTAGTGGTATCAACCGCGGCCGAAAGGCTTCCGGTATCGCGCCGCGTGGTGTCTTTCTGGGAAATGGAATCGCCCTGCGGCAACCTCTTTTTCTTCTTGAAGAGAGGCATATTGCCATTCGCCATCATAAACAGGAAGGCGAATAGCATGAGTGCGATGAGCGTTTTCCTTCTCATAAATTATCTTGCAAAGATAAAGAAATTATACTGAACGGCTTTCCGTTTACGCTATTTTAACTTATTACCCAAACATTTTCTCCCACTCGCGAAACCTCTCGAGGCCCGCATCACCGAACTTTGCAAGGCTGCGCTCGGCCTCTCCGACGCTCTTCTCCTCGTCGATGCGGGTCTTGGAGTAGAACTTGTCGGCGTAGCAGATCACCTTCTCCGCCATCGTTTGCGGCAGGAAGTCCTCGTGCGGCAGCGGAAGATTCCGGCAGACGATGTCCTCCCGGGAGAGTCCTGCTCCCGTATGACGCTCGCAGACCCTGGCATGTGCCGGATAGCCCTCGGCCCGCAATATCTCTGCGCCCAGCCGCCCGTGCCGGATATAGGGCTCCGTGCCGAAGCATCCGATGGCCGGGGCGTCGCAGAGGAATATCCCGATGTCGTGCAGCATGGCAGCTTCCTCCAAAAACCGGCGGTCTAATCGCAGCTCCGGATACCGCTCCGCGATGAGCAAGGCTTTCTTCGCCACATCCCCGCTGTGCTTCAGAAGGATGTGCCTCAGCCCGTTGTCTTCCGGATAATACCGGTCTATGATTGACAGATAGTCCATGTCAAGCAAGTCTTATCTTTCCTAATGTCTGTCTCTGCGCAGACCCTGGCATGTGCCGGATAGCCCTCGGCCCGCAATATCTCTGCGCCCAGCCGCCCGTGCCGGATATAGGGCTCCGTGCCGAAGCATCCGATGGCCGGGGCGTCGCAGAGGAATATCCCGATGTCGTGCAGCATGGCAGCTTCCTCCAAAAACCGGCGGTCTAATCGCAGCTCCGGATACCGCTCCGCGATGAGCAAGGCTTTCTTCGCCACATCCCCGCTGTGCTTCAGAAGGATGTGCCTCAGCCCGTTGTCTTCCGGATAATACCGGTCTATGATTGACAGATAGTCCATGTCAAGCAAGTCTTATCTTTCCTAATGTCTGTCTCTGCGCATGTCTCAAGCCCGGCGTCAGGCTCTCCCGCGACAGCTGCCGGAGCGTGGTTTCCAACTCAGCGAGCAGTTCCGGGTAATACACACATTGCTCATAGGCCAAATAGATGCAGAGTGAGCGAATCCCGACCGGCTGTCCCGGTGAGAGAATCTGCTCAAGGCAATAATCCAGGAAAGCCGTGTTGATCGTTTCTTTTTCAAAGTGTTGTTTCCGCAAAATGGAAAGGATGAGACGCCTTTTGGTGGCGCTCCGGGCTCCCATTACCTCGTGAATCAAGGCATCCTGCCTGTCTTGCAGCCACAGGTTACCTTTCTTCCCGAAATGAGAGAATATCCAAGCTGCGTTCTCCGACACCCTTGCGTCCGCATCGAACATCAGCTGATACAACTCCTCGCGCAAGGAATCATGCGCCGACATCTCGGCTTCAAGTGCCGTCTCAACTATGTCGGGCTCATGAAGTCTGCCGCAAAGCCGTTCTCTCGTAGCCATCCGCAGTCGCCAAATATAAATACGATTCATCCCCTCATCTTCACGAAACGGCTGCCTGCCATCCGCAACGCGAGAACGAATCGTATCTATTCCGCACAAAGATCAGTGCTCTCTTTCGATATAGGCGATCACCTCTCCCTTGTTCACTTTGCCGCCCTGCTTGGCGTTAATCTCCACAAGCTTGCCGCCAAGAGCCGCCGGAACCTCGACGAATTCGCCCCAAGGAGCCTGGATATAGCAGAACGCTTCGCCCTCCTTATAGGCCTTTCCGATGAAAGGCTCTACGGCCGGAGCAGCCTCGGCATCGCCTTGGAACTCCCAGAAGAGCTGTCCCTTGACAGGAGCCACGATGGCATCGGCCTTGGCATGCTTGAATGCCGCGGCCTCTTCCGGACTCACCTGAGCTCCCAGCTCGGCGTCCTTCGCCTTCTGCAGGTCGGCCAGGAAGTTCTTCTTAGCCTGTCCGCTCTTGTAGTTGCGATACTGTTCCGGGTGCATGGCAAGCTCGAAGAGCTCCTCGTCATCCTGCCCGCAGTCCCATCCGTTGTCGTCCATCTCCTTGCGGAAATCATCGAGCGCGTCGGGTATCAGCGTGTGCGGGTCAGCATCGGTGAACTCACGGCCCTGGGCTTTGGCAAGCTCCACAATCTCGGGAGCCAGCTCTCCGGGCACCTTACCCGACTTTCCGAGGATCATGCCCCATACGGAGTCGTCCATCATGACATAGCGCCCCTTGCCCTGCTCAAGCGTAAGGAGGTTGAAGAGCGCTATGTTCTTGACATACTGGCTGAAAGGAGTTACCAATGGAGGATAGCCTACCCGGGGCCATACATACGCCACCTCGTCGAACAGTTTGACAAGCATATCGTCGGTGGTAAGCTCCGGCTCACCCTTCTTTTTCCTCAAATTGTTGATTACGCCCTGGATTCCGCCGAGGTCGGCCATCATCGATCCCATCATTCCGCCGGGCAGACCGCAGCCCAGAAGCAATGAGCTCATGAACTTGTTCTGCGGGTTGATGAAGTATCCGAGCCAGTCGTCGATGAACTCCTGGGTAAGCGCGCGAGCCCTCATATAGGCATCCATGTTGATATCAGGCACCTCGAAGCCGGCATGCTTGAGCATGCTCTGCACGGAGATGATGTCCGGATGCACCTTTCCCCACGACAGCGGCTCGATGGCGGTGTCGATGATATCGGCGCCGTTCTCGCATACCTCGAGGATGGAAGCCATGGAAAGACCCGGGCCGGAATGGCCGTGGTACTCGATGAGGATGTCGGGATGATTGGTCTTGATCATCTTCGTCAGCTGCCCGAGGAACGCAGGCTGGCCGATGCCGGCCATGTCCTTCAGGCAGATTTCCTCCGCGCCGGCGGCGATCTCCTCGTCGGCGAGCTTGCTGTAGTATTCCAGCGTGTGGACAGGAGATGTGGTGATGCAGAGCGTTCCCTGCGGAGTCATGCCCGCCTCCTTTGCCCACTTGATGGACGGAGCTATGTTACGGATGTCGTTCAAGCCGTCGAAGATACGGGTGATGTCGGTTCCCTGGGCATGCTTCACCTTGTACATCAGCCGGCGAACATCGTCGGGCACGGGATACATGCGCAGCGCATTCAGGCCGCGGTCGAGCATGTGGGTCTTGATGCCCACCTCGTTGAAAGGCTTGCAGAACGCCCGGACGGCATCATTAGGATTCTCGCCGGCCAGCAGGTTCACCTGTTCGAAGGCTCCGCCATTGGTCTCCACACGGGCGAAACAGCCCATTTCGATGATGACGGGAGCGATGCGTTCCAGCTGGTCTTTTCGTGGCTGGAACTTACCGGAGCTCTGCCACATGTCTCTATAGATGAGACTGAACTGAATTTTCTTTTTCATATCTTTTGCTTTTATTTATTCTGAATACCATCTCTTTCAGGCTGCAAAAATAACTAAAAAAACTCAAATATCACCTTGCGGAATGTTTTTTTTATAAATTATAACTATCTTTGCAGGGAATAAAAACATCCGTATGAAGTTCTATCTATCCGTTATCACGGGGCTGCTGGCCGTGTCCGCCCTCGCTGCCTGCAGCGGCAAGAGCGCCAAGCCAAGCCAGCCGACGACAAACAACCTGCCGGAACGGCTGAAGGGCGACCGCAGCGTCTACGGTCTGGCCTGCGAGGGATGCAGCGACTCGGTCATCGTGCTGCTTCCCGAAGACGGCAGCGACCCCATCCGCTATAACTGCGTGCAGGCCAAGCACAATCAGAAGGTGCAAGGCAAGATGAGAATCGGCGACTGGATCTGCGTCCTGCCCAACGCCAAAGACAACCGGGTCGCCGACCTCGCCGTCGACCTCGACGAGCTGAAAGGCATCTGGTGCTATGTGGTCATGCCCAAGCTGAAGGACGCGGAGACCATGAGCCGGTCGGCACAGGCACGCGCCATGGCCGCCATGCCGGATTCCGTGAAGGAGACTTACATGATTCCCCGCGAATACGGCTTCTACCTGAAGCGCCAGTGGATGTGCCAGAGCGTGGGCTATGTGGCTGTCCAGAACTCCTTTGAGGACGAAAGCCCCGTCGTCTATCCTCCCCTGAGCTACTTCACGGGATGGCGTATCTGGAACGGAAAGCTCATCACCATCAGCGGCGTTCCCGTCATTAGCAAGGACGAGAACGGCCAGTCGGCCATCAGAATCAAGAATGAACGCCGGGACACCTGCGACATCGACTATCTCATGGGCGACTCACTGGTGTTGAGCAGCGATGGCATCTCTCGCAGCTACTATCGCAAGAACAGCCTCGACGAGGTGAACAAGAAGGCCCGTGCCATCGCCGCCAGGCTCTCGGAAAAGGCCAGGAAAGAGGCCGTGAAATAAAAGGAACAGCCGGCTGCCGGCCTTCGCGCAGGCAGCGCCAGATACCAGCAAAGGGGCCGGAAAAGCCCCTTTGCCGTTCTTATCATATCCGATCAGGAAACCGGCCATGGCCTGCGAGGAGATTACACGCAGCGTGTAATCGTGTTACAAACGGCGTGTAAGCCTGTTACAAGCCGTGTGTAACACCCACGGAAGCCGCCGCCCCGACTCCCGCGAACCACCCCCGCACGGGCACTATGCCGGCCGATGGTCCGCGAATCGCCGCTCGGCCAGCCGCTCATACTTCGTGCCCTTCCGCCCGTAGTTGGCATAAGGATAGATGCTGATGCCCCCGCGGGGCGTGAACAGGCCAGTAACCTCGATGTACTTAGGGTCCATGAGCCGGATCAGATCATTCATGATGATGTTCACGCAGTCCTCATGGAAGTCGCCGTGGTTACGGAAACTGAAGAGGTAGAGCTTCAGGCTCTTGCTCTCCACCATGCGCTCGCCGGGAACATACATGATGCGGATCTCGGCAAAATCGGGCTGCCCCGTGATCGGGCAGAGGGAAGTGAACTCGGGGCAGTTGAACTGCACCCAGTAGTCTTGCCCGGGATGCTTGTTGCGGAAGCTCTCGAGAACCTCGGGAGCATAGTCCATGCTATACCGTGTCTTTGCGCCTAACTGTGTCAGGCCCTCATCTTTTCGTCCCATGCTCATAAATTGAAAATGCGCAACACATTGTAGCTGATGCCCTCATCATAGACATCCTCGCCCTCGTGCCGTTTCAAAACCTTCACTACGCGGATGGTGACAGGTAGCACGACGATCTCGTAAGCCGTCTTCAGCACCACCTGCCAGAGCATCAGCAGGGGAAGCTCCCCGGCCGGAACCACCCCCGACAAGGCCAGGGGAAAGAAGATGACGGAGTCCAGCCCCTCGCCGGCCACCGTGGAAAGAATGGCGCGCAGCGAGAAGTTCCTGCCCCTCGAGGCAATCTTCATCTTGCTCATCACGAAGGCATTGGCGAACGAACCCGCGAGAAACGCGATGAACGAGGCCGCGGCAATGCGGGGAGCCAGTCCGAAGACGGCATGGAATCCGGCATCGTTCGTCCAGTATGATGCGCCCGGAATCCAGTCGCACAGCGCGCCCAAGGCCACGAAGAGGAAGTTCATCGCAAAGCCCGTCCATATCAGCAGCCGTGCCTTGCGGTATCCCCAGACCTCGCACACACAGTCGTTGATGATGTAGCTTACCGGGAAAACGATCAAGCCGCCCGTAAGACTGATACTGCCCACCGCGATCTGCTTTGTCTCCAACACATTTGCCGCTATCAGGCAAACGCAGAAGAGTATGCTGAAAAGCATAAACAGCACACTCACGCTCTGTTTTCTATTTTCCATTTCCTTGTTTTGTTAGAGGGGGTTACCAAGCACCCCTATTATCCGAAATTTTTGCAAAGATAAGCAAAATAATCCATATTCATGCCTCCTTTCAAATAAAAACGCTAATTTTGCACGAAAATCCATTATCAAAAACTATAAGCAAATGAGAAAACTATTTTCGCTTCTGGCATTCGCCTCCGTGGCAATGTCTTCGCACGCACAGGATGTAGAGTACACGATTGCCGGCACGGCGCCTGACAGCGTCAGGCAAGTCCTCGTCTACGCCAACGGCAATTTCCAGCAGGCTGACACCGTAGTGGTGGAGAAGGGCAAGTTCAAAATCAACGGAAAGGCGCCGCTCAACACATTCCTGTCCATTTACAATGGCGACGAGAGCGTGTTGGTCATGAACGACCGCACCCCCATTACGGTCGACATGGTGAGCGGTGATGTTACCGGCTCTGCGGAGAATGTCCAGCTGTCGCAGCTCCAGAAGTCAATGAACAAGAAGAACCGAGAGATGATGCCTCTCTTTTACGAGTGGCAAAGTCTCAGGGAAGACCAGACCCCAGACGCGGCGGCAAGAAGGAATGCCATCGAGGCAAGGCTTAACAAGCTCGAGAACATCAAGACGGAAGAGGCCGTGGAGTATGCCAAGGCACACAAGGACATGGTTTCCCCCGCTTACTATCTCGGCATCTACTACTCGCATTTTGACTACGACCGCCTGAAAGAGCTGACCGACAACGGGGCCGCCTACAACTCCCACCCCATGCTGCAGGGTCTCAAGAGCGTGCGTGACGCCATGGCCAAGCGCCGCAGCGGCATCCAGTTTACCGACCTCACCATGCAGGACATGAACGGAAAGACCGTCAAGCTGAGCCAGTGGGTCGGCAAGGGCAACTATGTACTCGTGGATTTCTGGGCTTCATGGTGCGGTCCCTGCCGGCAGGAGATGCCGAATGTGGTGGCCGCCTATAACGAATATCACAAGAGCAAGGGCTTTGAAGTGGTAGGAGTTTCCTTCGACAACAAGACCGACAGCTGGAAAAAGGCCGTCAACGACCTTGGCATGGAATGGCCCCAGATGAGCGATCTCAAAGGCTGGGCAAGCGCCGCGCATGAGGTATACGGCATAAACGCCATCCCGTCGAACATCCTCGTAGACCCCAACGGCAAGATTGTCGCCAGCGACCTGCGTGGCGCGGGACTTCTGTCTACGCTGAAGAGTCTCTACGGAGAATAAGAGACACAATACTGAAAGAGACTGCATACGAAGGCGCATCCGGCATTGCCGGGCGCGCTTTCTCATTTACGGCCGGCTCACTTGTCGCCGCCGGAAGAAAGAATGACAAACGCCGGGAGGCGAAATCACTTCACCATGTCGCTCATGTCGATATAGCCGTGGGTAACGGCAAATATCGTGAGAGCGCTCACACTCTTGACACCCAGCTTCCCCTGAATGTTCTTGCGGTGAGAGATTACCGTGGTAAGGCCGATGCAAAGCTCTTCAGCAATCTCCTTGTTGGTCTTGCCCTTCACCAGGCAGGCCAGCACCTCTATCTCCCGGTCGCTCAAACGCTTCTCCCGCATGCCGTGCGGATGAGGGAAGTGGGTGCCATGCGCATGGGCACTCTGCTCCAACTGGAGCAACTGCTGGACGAAGACTTTCTCGTTGACGGCCGTGCAGAGACAATGGAAATCAGAGAGCTGGGCGTCGGGTTCCGTGGAAGTGGTGAGGACGATGGTCTTCCGCCGGCGATCGAGAAAGAATCCGCGGTTGTTCAACACGATGCTCATGCTGACGAAATAGTGCATGAATGTCTCCGGATGACTACTCTCCAGCTCGATGAAAGAGCCAAAGGTGGCAACCTCCATCATCGGCAGCACATTCTGCAACAGCGACTTCAAGCCGATAGCGGCAAGCACATCCGGATGCACTACAGCCAGCCGCGGACACATCTGCATGTCAGGTTTTCCCGTTTCCATCGGTGCAAAGGTAGAAAATAATCATGAGAAACAGAAAGGTTTCCGGGAAAATCAACTCCGGCTTCTCCTCGCCAAAAGGTGTCCGCACGGCTCCTTACCGCCTCCGCATTGCCAGCCGGCGCATGCAGTCGTCGCAAAGTCCCTTCAGCACATAGTTCACGCTCCTGCGCACGAATCCTGACGGGACGGGCACCTCGGGGATGGGCGTATCCCAGAGACAGAAGGTCTTATGGCAACTCTCACAATAGAAATGCACATGCACATCCTCGTCATCGTCCTCGGCATGACTCATGCAAAGCTCGTATTTCACACATCCCCCGCCGTCCTCGATGTCGTGTACGAGGCGATGCTTGCGGAAAAGTGCCAGGGCGCGGGATATGTTCGACTTGTCGATCGACAGTATCGAGTATTCCAGCTCCTTGAGAGAGAGCGGCTCCTTCTCTGCCGCAAGCGCCCTTGCGATGACGATTCGGTTGGCCGTAGGCTTGATGCCATGTTCCTCGAGCAGGTCTATGATGCGCTTATCATCCATGGCGGCTACCTGATTCCGTTTCTTTCGAAATACTTTTTGAAGAACAGCAGCTGGTAATCCAGGGAGTTATTCCAATAGGCAGGGTCGTGGCCGCCCGGACGAGTGGTAAAGTCGTGGCTTATCTTACGGCCCAGCAGACGCTCGTGGAGCGACTTGTTCACCTCCAGAAAGAAGTCGCTCTCACCGCAGTCGATGGCAATGGCAAGGTCTCCATCTTCTATTCTGTCTATCTGATTGACCACGGTGTGGGCATCCCAGTCCCTCTTGTGGGCCGCATACTCTCCCAAATCATAGGGCAGTTCCCAGTTCCGGGGGAAAGGACGGATATCCACCCCGCCGCTCATACTTCCGCATGCGCCGTAGGTATCCTTATGTCGGAAGGCCAGAAAGAGGGCTCCGTGCCCTCCCATGCTCAGCCCTGTTATCGCACGGCCCTTCTTCCCGGGGATGGTGTTATAGGCAGAGTCGATGTAGGCTACCAGCTCCGAGCTCACGAAAGTCTCATATTTATAGTTCTTGCGGACGGGGCTGTCGAAGTACCAGGAGTTCAGCGCGTCGGGCGTAACGAAGATAAAGCCCAGCCTGTCGGCAATCTCCGGAAGCGTCGGCTTCACCTTCTCCAGGTAATACTTGCAGTTGCCCGAAGCCCCGTGAAGCAGATATACGACCGGATAACGCGCGTTCCGTGTCTTGCGCAATGGCGTAGGTGCAACCACGACGGCCTTGATATCCTTGTCCATAGCACGGCTATGCACGAGCACGGTGTCCACTCTGCCAGCGAGAGCAGGGACAGACAGCACGACGAACAGCGCCAAAAGGAGTGATTTCTTCATGTGTATCTATGTGAAATAAGTTTCTGTTATACAAAAGTACGATTATTTTCCCAGAAACAAAAACTTTACTTCTTTTTTCCTGTTATTATGAAAAAATCACTACCTTTGTAGCAGCGCATCCGCCCTATAATAAGAGGAGGCGGTGCATAAGACAAAAAATCAAAATATTCGATACATGAAAAGTATTCTTGAAGGACGCCCGGCCTTGGAAAAGGAAGTGGGCCAGATTGCCGAAGTTGCCGGCTACCTGTGGCAGAACGGGTGGGCGGAACGCAACGGAGGCAACATTACCGTGAACATCACAGAGCTTATTGACGACGAAATCCGGTCGATGCCGGCCATCTCGGAGGTAAAGGCCATCGGCGAGATACTGTCTCACCTGAAAGGCAATTACTTCTATTGCAAGGGCACGGGAAAGCGCATGCGCGACCTCGCCCGCCGCCCGATGGAGAACGGATCGATCATACGAATCCTCGACGACTGCGCAAACTATGTCATCATAGCAGACAATCCCGTGCAGCCCACATCAGAGCTGCCCTCTCATCTCGCCGTTCACAACCGCATCATAGAGAAGGGAAGCAACTATAAGGCCACCGTGCACACCCACCCGATAGAACTGATTGCCATGAGCCACAACAAGGCCTTCATGGAAAAGGATGTGCTGACCAGGATTCTCTGGAGCATGATTCCCGAGACCAAAGCCTTCTGCCCCTTAGGGCTCGGCATAGCGCCTTATGCCCTCCCAGGCTCCGCGAAACTTGCCAAGGCCACCCTGAAGGAACTCGAGGAGTATGATGTGGTGCTCTGGGAAAAGCACGGCGTCTTCGCAAAAGGCCTCGATGTCATGGATGCCTTCGACCAGATTGATGTGCTCTCAAAGAGTGCCAAGATCTATCTGGACGCCAAATGCATGGGCTATGAGCCGGAGGGAATGACCGAGGGACAGATGAACGAGATGACAGAGGCCTTCCATCTGCCCAGGTAACAACAGATAGAAGGAAAAGAGACAGGGATAGCCGCGAAAGGGCGGAAGAAACCCGAGCCACTACCTGAGCACCAAGGATGGCCAAGAAGCCCGGCCTCTCTTCCATCCATATGCTATAGGAACCACAAAATAAGGCCTCCACGGGACATTGTTTTCCATGGAGGCCTTTCTGCTTCCGTCTACGCCTTGGAGTTATAATGGTTCACTTTTCCCGCCCTCACAGACAGCAGGACATAGAGAAACATCAGCATCGACAATACCGCCAGCGCGTCTCCGCCGATAACAGAGAGAACAAGACACGCCAACGCCAACAGGATCAAGCCATGCAGGACAATCTTCCAGCCCACGAGAGGTGCGGTGTTTCTGATCGTCTTTTGGAATATCGGACCCGGCAGCCGGGTATTCGACTTCAGAGTTGAGGCAATCAGAAAGATGTTCATAGGGAGCAGGAAGAAGAGTATTCCGGATGATTGCATGACAACGGGAATGCCTATCGAGTCGGCATCCGGCGGATAATCGCCCCGCAGTACCCTGTAGTAATAATACAGGATGGTGGCAAGGACAAGCAGTATATCTGCCAGATTGGCCATGGCAAACACGGTCAGCACGCTGCCCGCCTCTATCTCACCCAACCGTTTCCACTTCCTGTATTTGGAGATGATGAGGCCAAGGAGCAGTCCGATAGCCAAGGCACACATGCCCATGCCGACATCTTCCACCTGACTGTGAAGCCCGTAAGTGGAACCGTCGGCATTCTGACTGAAGGGAATGAAGTGTGCCCAAGCAAGCGCAACCGCGCCTGCGACTAATAATAATAAGGTAAGAATCTTAGGCAACTTCATTCCCTCAACCAGATTTCTCAATCTCTTTTATCCGCGCTTAGACAGCACATCCTTCTCATACCGGTTGACCTCGGCAATGTAAGCCTCGCCCACAGGAGCCCCGTTCTTCAGGTTATAGTAGTCGAAGATTGCGCCAAACGGCAGCGTCTTAGTCTCCTCGAGGAGTGCCAGACGCTCAAACCACCTGCCCTCATCCTCATATCTACGCAAGGTGCCGAGCGGCTCGAGCAATGCCTGCAACAGACTCTTCTGGGCCGCACGGACACCGATGATGTAAGCGCCGATACGGTTGATGGACGCGTCGAAGTAGTCGAGACCGATGTGAGCACGGTCGAGGGCTTCCGCACGGACGAGTTCCGAGAAGAGGTCGCGGGTCTTGTCGTCGAACAGGGTTACATGATCCGAGTCCCAGTGCATCGGGCGGCTCACATGCAGCATCAGCTCCGGCACATAGAGGAGCAGGCTCGAAACGATGTCGGCCACATTCTCCGTCGGCTCATAATGCCCCGTATCGAGGGTATAGATGACATTGTTCTTCGAGCAATAGCCTGCATAGAAGTCATGTGAACCCACGGTGTAAGCCTCCATACCGATGCCGAAGAGCTTGGCTTCGAGACAAGTCTTCATGTCCGGAAGGCGCTCGGCCAGGATCTCGTCGAGGCTCTCCTTCAGAATCCGGCGATAGCGATAGCGCTCCACGGTGTAGTCCTTGAGCCCGTCGTGCACCCATATATTCATGATGCAGGGGTCTCCCTGATACTTTCCCATGGCGTCGGCAATGCGACGGCAACGCTTCGTATGCTCTATCCAGAAGTCCCTGACGGCCTTGTCGGGGTTGGCAAGAGAGAGATAGCCACTCTTCGGATGAGAGAAAGATGTTGAATTGAAGTCGAGCTTGAAGCCGTGTTCCTTGGCCCACTGCATCCACCCTTCGAAGTGCTTGGGCTCCACCTCGTCGCGGTCTACGAAGCTTCCGCCGAAGTCGCCATAAGTCTCGTGCAGGTTGACGCGGAATGTTCCGGCCAGCAGACTCTGCACTTGCTCGAGGTCCTGGCGCACTTCTTCCAGGTTGCGGGCCCGTCCGGGATAGTTGCCCGTCGTCTGAATGCCGCCGCTGAGGGCATCGTTGCGCTCGAAGCCTACGACATCGTCGGCCTGCCAGCAATGCAGGGATATGGGGGTCTTGCCCAGAGTCTCTATAGCCTTGTCGGTGTCTATCCCCAGTTCCGCATAGCGCGCCTTGGCTACGGCATAGTTTTTCTCAATCTGTTCTGTTGTCATGATCTTAATTATTTAAAATTGTTCTTAGGTTCGAATCTCTTCATTTCCACGGAGTTTGCTATGACTGCACGCATCTCCCAGACATCCCTGACATCGCCCGCGGCCTTTGCCTGAAGCATGATATTCCCCAGTGCGGTGCCTTCCTGAGGACCGGCCATGACCGTAACACCGCACGCATCGGCCGTAAGCTGGTTGAGGAAGTCGTTCTTGGAGCCGCCTCCTATAATGTGCAGGGTATTGATTTCGAAGGGGGCAAACTCCTTCAGATAGCCGAACATCTCTCCGTAACGCCGCGCCAGGGAGTCGAAGATGCAGCGGCAGATGGCCGCGGGACCCTCCGGAACGGGACATCCGTGCTCCCGGCAATAGGTCTGGATAGCTCCGACCATGGAGTCGGGGTTGACAAAACACGGGTCGTCGGGGTTGATAAAGCTGTGGTTCTCGCTGATCGACATGGCTCCCCGCAACAGTTCCGCATGCCCCTTGCCGTGCGTTTCCGGCCATTCCCGGCGACAGCGCTCATAAATCCACATGCCGCAGATATTCTTCAGGAATCGCGTGGTGCCCTCGATGCCGCCCTCATTGGTGAAGTTCAGCTCGTAGCTGCGGTCGTTGATGATGGCTTTCGGGCTTTCTATTCCCATCAGGCTCCATGTGCCGGAGCTCAGATAGGCGAAGTTCCGGTTCCTGGCCGGTACGGCTGCCACGGCACTCGCGGTGTCATGTCCCGCCACGGCGACGACAGACACGGCTCCCAGCCCTGTCAGTTTCTGCACCTCGGGAGTGAGAGTACCCGCCACGGTGGCAGGGTTTGTCATACGGCCGAACCGTCCGCGACTCAGCCCGATACTCTTCAGGATGTCTTCGTCGAGGTCCCCGGTCGCGGGGTTCAGCATCTCCGAGGTAGAGGCGATGGTGTATTCGCAGATCTTCTTTCCCGTCAACAGATAGACCAGGGCATCAGGCATGAAGAGGAAGCCGGCCGCATGCTCAAAGGCAGAATTATGCATCTGACGCATGAAGTAGAGCTGAAAGAGGGAGTTGAAGTTCATGAACTGGATGCCCGTGCGGCGGTAGATTTCCTCTCTGGGCATCACCTCCGCGAAGTATTTCCCCATCATATCGACCGTATGGAGGTCGCGGTAAGAGAGCGGATTGCGCAACACCTGGCCGTCCTGTCCGATGCATACGAAGTCGACGCCCCAGGTGTCGATGCCGATACTCTGTATCTCTATCTTCTGTTCCCTCGCCTTCTTCAGGCCCTTTATAATCTCATGATAGAGGGCGAAGAGGTCCCAGTAGCAGAAACCGCCGACCTCGATGATCGGGTTGTCGAAGCGTGTCAGCTCGTCCAGCTCCACCTTTTCCCCGGCCAGCCGGCCGATGATTGTCCGCCCGCTTGTGGCTCCCAGGCTGTCTCTTATACACATCTGACGCTGCCGACGAC
>CAUULA010000042.1:0-21923 GCA_963545855.1 uncultured Prevotella sp. | reverse complement strand
AGATGACGTCGAGTCTCGTGGGCTCGGAGATGTGTATAAGAGACAGATCTTGTCAGATTGAGAAACAATCGTGAGAATGCATTTGCAAACATTGATGTTCAGTTAAAGCAGCGTCATGATTTGATTCCTCAGCTGGTGGAAACCGTTAGGGGCTATGCCACCCACGAGAAGGAAGTTTTCGAAAAGGTAACCGCCGCGCGTACGGCTGCTATGGGTGCGAGTACCATTGATGACAAAATTGAGGCAGAGAATGCCTTGACGAGCGCGCTGCAGGGTTTGAAGGTTTCTGTAGAAGCCTATCCGGAGCTTAAGGCCAACCAGAACTTCCTGCAGTTGCAGACAGAGTTGTCGGATATCGAGAACAAGCTTGCTGCTGTTCGTCGTTTCTTTAATTCCGCGACCAGAGAGTTCAACAATGCGGTCCAGACCTTCCCTTCGAACATCTTTGCCAATATGTTTGGGTTTAAGAGAGAATCGATGATAGAAGTTCCTGAGGAGCAGCGGGCAGACTACGACAAGGCCCCGGAAGTGAAGTTCTGATCGGATGAAGTATGTAGGAATGCAAACCCAGATAAGGCGCAACAATACGAAGAGTGTTTTGTTGCTCCTGATGTTCCCGGCTATCATATTGGGAATGGTATGGGTGTTCCTTGCTCTCTTGAACTTTTTCGGGAATGGATACTACGATGAGTATGGTGGGGTAGTGCATCAGTTGGACCTTGAGACCGTGAACTATTATTTCCTGACTTCCCTTCCCTGGGTTGTCGGAGGCGTGGCGGTCTGGTTCCTGATAGCCTATTTCATGAATGCCAAGATGATTCAGCAGGCAACCGGTGCATATTCCGTGACCCGGAAGGAGAATCCCCGTATCTATAACATCGTGGAGAATCTCTGCATGACCTGTGGAATGGACATGCCGAAAATAAATGTAGTGGACGATTCCCAGCTCAATGCTTTTGCCAGCGGCATTAATAAAGACTCCTATACGGTAACGGTTACCACGGGGCTTATGGCCAAACTTGACGACAGAGAGTTGTCTGGTGTAATAGGGCACGAACTCACGCATATCCGCAACCATGATACCCGCTTGCTCATTACAAGCATTATTTTCGTGGGAATCATTTCTACGGTTATGAGTCTGGTGGTTCGAATGCTCTATAATTCATTCTATTATAGCGGTAGCCGGAGCCGTAGCAGCAACGGGAAGGATAATGGACTGTCAATCATTGTGGTACTTCTCGTGGGGCTGATATGCTGCGCAATCGCCTATTTCTTCACGCTGATAACCCGGTTTGCCATATCCCGCAAGCGCGAATACATGGCCGATGCCGGCGGAGCAGAACTGTGCGGCGACCCCTTGGCTCTTGCCTCGGCCCTGAAGAAGATTTCCAAGGATCCGGGATTGGATGATGTGAAGCGAGCGGATGTAGCCCAGCTCTTCATCATCCAGCCCGATGAGATGGCCTCAGGTATACTCGGGTTCATGAATTCATTGTTCAGCACCCATCCTGATACCGAGAAGCGCATCGCCATATTAGAACAGTTCTAAGAAGGAAAAAGCGTAAGATTCTCTCGGGTTTTGCGCTTTTCTTGTTATCTAAACAAATAAACGAAAATGTATAGTGAACATGTTTTGGTTTATATTAGCCTTGGCCATTGCGGTTATCGCTATAGTGTTGATTGCAATAAGGCGATCTTTACTGCGCCAAGAAAGCATTTTGGAAAGTGTCATAGCTTCATTACCAAGCTTCATAGAAGAGCCTGAGGACGACACGAAGGTGCAAGTATCAGTAAATGCCTCTTCTCAATTTTCGGATTTATATTCTTTACTTGAATTTAATTTTGCGGGTCGTTTCATTACAGGTTCCGAGGAGGAGGGTTTCAAGAAGTTTTATTCTGACATTAATGAAGAGGCTTGTTCTCTTCTGGAGAAGTTGGAGAAATTTCATATAGAACCTTCTGATAAGATTGTGAAATTTGCCGAAGACTATGGAACTATTCATAGATATATTTTGAAACACAATGAAGAAGTGGTCAAGGCAAAACTCAATGACAACGCAGTTTTCTTTGATAATTGTCTGTCCTATCCATTGGATTCCCAGCAAAGGCTTTCTATTGTTATGGAGGAAGACAATTCGTTGGTCGTTAGTAGTGCGGGGAGTGGTAAGACTTCTTCTATTGTAGGCAAGGTTAAATATCTGATAGAGAAAGAGCATGTAAGGCCCGAAAGAATACTGCTAATCAGTTATACGAATAAGGCCGCCGCAGAACTGACAGAGAGAATGAATATCCCCGGACTTAAAGGCTATACTTTTCATAAGTTGGCTCTGGATATTCTTGGCAAATACGCAGATGTAAAGCCTTCTATATGCGACAACACAGATTCTCTTTTTGTCCAGATATTCCATACTTTGTTGAAGAATCGGGGTTTCCAGAAAAGTGTTATGGAATATTTTATAGACTATCCGTTACAGGAAGAAGAGTGGGCTAAGAGTCAAAGGGAAAGGAAAGCCCAATTGGCGGAAGCAAAAGTTAATCGGATACAAGCATTACTTCCCGATATGGACGGGAATACAATCTATGTAAGGAGCGAGCAGGAAAAACAAATCTGTTTTGCGCTTTCGTCCCTTGGGGTGAAGTTCAGATACGAAGAACCATACGAGCATCCTTTAGCCGATGAGATGCATTCCCAATACAAGCCAGATTTCTCAATCTATTATGAAAAGAATGAGAAGAAGTTCCGTGTATACCTTGAACACTTCGGGGTCGATGAGCATGGGTTTGTCCCCATGTGGTTTGCAGAAGATAATAAGATGACTTATGAGGAGGCTAATGAGAAATATGGGAATAGCATGGTGTGGAAAGAGGCAGTCCATAAAAAGTTCGGAACAACAATGGTCAGTACTTCAAGCGCAGACTTTCATTATTTCGACATAAAAAGGAAACTAAAAGTGCTTCTTTGCGGTATAGGCGTTCCTATAGAGGAGAAAACGGAGGAAGAACTCTATGAGATGGTGCTGCCCAAGAGTAGCAAGCGTGAGCAGGCATTCATACGGCTTGTGTCTACTTTCATAACTCTTATGAAATCAAGCTGCAGAAGTATGAAGGAGGTGTTGAATCAGGCGGAACGCACAGAAGATAAGCGTAGTTTTTTTATAATAAAGAATATTTTCAAGCCAGTTTATGAAAAATATGTAGAAGAGTTAAAGCGAGCTGATCAAATAGATTTTATCGATGTAATTCTAAAGGCTACCAACCTTTGCAACACTTCTCACCCTGTTAGCTTTGACCATATTATAGTCGATGAGTTCCAAGATATATCAATAGACAGATACATGTTCTTGAAAGCCTTGCGTAGTAGTACTCCTCCTGCTAAGTTGTATTGTGTAGGTGACGATTGGCAATCTATATATCGTTTCTCGGGGAGCGACATGGCTTTGTTCAATCAATTCCCGGATTTTTTCGGACATACAGCCGTTAATAAGATAGAGACCACTTATCGTTTTGGCGAGCCTTTGGTAAGTTTGTCTTCTAAGTTTGTCCAAAAGAACACTGTCCAAATCAAGAAGAATATTCATCCTTTTAGCCTTTCTGCCCAGACGGAATTAAAGTTTTCCGAGTATGATCGACCCAATTACTGTGATAAAATATCAGAGTTGGTCTCCTTGATACCCATGGATAAGAGTTTGTTTCTTCTTGGAAGGTATTCGTTTGATGACTATTACCTGTCTTTTAAATATAAAAGCATAAAGGAAAGTAATAGATTTTTTTATGTGATTAACGGGCGTAAAATAGAGTTTCTGACAGTGCATAAGTCCAAGGGACTTGAGGCTGATTATGTCATTATACTCTTATGTAATAAGGGAACTTATGGATTTCCGTCTGCAATAAGCGATGACCCTGTATTGGATTATGTGCTAACAAAAAGTGACAAGTTTCCTTACGGCGAGGAAAGAAGGCTGTTTTATGTGGCTATTACGAGGGCAAAAGTCCAGACGATAGTCCTATATGACAAGCGTTATCCTTCCGTGTTTGTGGAAGAATTCTTACATCCAGAGAAAGTAACGATGGAAAGTTACCAGAGGCATCCTAACGCCAACAAGAGATGGACATGGGAAGCCGACCGCTTTCTCATTGTGCTATATAAGGAAGGAAAGAGCATTCGGTATATTTCTGAAAAAATGGGGAGAAGTCAGACTTCTGTTATCATGCGGTTAGGCAAGCTTGGTTATTGATGAGGATAGAAATAGTTTGGATAGTAAGAAATGGCAGAAGATGGCTTTCATCACCGATGAAAGGGCGAATTCTCTTCAAATCTTTGCGGCTGGTTTGTATAGAATCGCATAGAAAGATTTTAGGAGAAAAAGAGCGTCATAAACTGTTATGACTAACATTTATGACGCTTTCTTAGTTGCGGAGGCAGGACTCGAACATGCGACCTCCAGGTTATGAGCCTGGCGAGCTACCAACTGCTCCACTCCGCGATATTTCTTTGTTTACGGCTGCAAAGGTAAGACTATTTTTCGAGATGTGCAAGTTTATGCGCCCCTATTTTGTGAATAAACGTGAAAAATGCGTCGATTCTTGCGTAATCCGAATAAAAATGATACATTTGCACACGATTATAGATGTGTGCAGTTATTAAAAAGGGAGGATAAGGAGCATGTCAATATCTAAAACGAGGCAGACCCTGGTTGATGTTGCCAGACAGTTGTTTGCAAAAAACGGAGTGGCAAATACCACCATGAACGACATTGCCGTGGCTTCTGGAAAAGGTCGTCGCACCCTTTATACCTATTTCAATCGTAAGGAAGATATTTACTATGCCGTGATAGAATCCGAGCTGGAGCGCTTGTCCGACCGGCTGGATGAGGTTGCGGCAAAGAAGATGCGCCCGCAAGACAAGATTATCGAGCTCATCTATACCCATCTGAGCATGATTCGTGAGACGGTGGTGAGGAACGGAAACCTCCGTGCCGAGTTCTTCCGTAATATATGGATGGTGGAGAAGGTGAGGAAAAACTTTGATGAAGACGAGCTTGAAATCTTCCGCAAGGTGTATGCAGAGGGAAAAGAAGCGGGCGAGTTTGATATCGAGAATGTCGAGCTTGTTGCCGACATTACGCACTATTGCATCAAGGGGCTTGAGGTTCCGTTTATCTATGGCCGTCTCGGCCACGGGCTCGATGTGGAGTCAAGCAAGCCCCAGGTGGCCAAGGTTGTCTATGGCGCACTTGGAAAAAGCCTGATAAAATAGGCCTTTCAGGGAAGAAGAAAGCTTAATCGAAAATTAATTATAAATCTTTAATATTCAGAATTTATGGGATTATTAGCAGGTAAGACGGCCTTGATTACAGGTGCCGCTCGTGGTATTGGCAAGGCTATTGCCTTGAAGTTTGCAGCCGAAGGTGCCAACATCGCCTTCACCGACCTCTTCATCGATGAGGAGCATGGCGGTCTGGCTACGGAGCGTGAGATAGCCGCCGTCGGCGTGAAGTGCAAGGGTTATGCCAGCAATGCGGCCGACTTTGCGCAGACCGAGGAGGTGGTGAAGGCTGTCAAGGACGAGTTCGGATCAATTGATATTTTAGTGAATAACGCCGGAATCACGAAAGATGGCCTGATGCTTCGCATGACCGAGCAGCAGTGGGACGCAGTGATTGCCGTCAACCTGAAGAGTGCCTTCAACTTTATTCACGCCTGCGTGCCGGTGATGATGCGCCAGCGTGGCGGTTCGATCATCAACATGGCCAGCGTGGTAGGCGTTCACGGCAATGCCGGTCAGGCCAACTATGCGGCTTCCAAGGCCGGCCTGATAGCCCTCGCCAAGAGCATCGGACAGGAGATGGGGCCGAAGGGCATCCGTGCGAATGCCATTGCCCCGGGCTTCATTGATACCGCGATGACCCAGGCTTTGTCGGACGACATCCGCAAGGAGTGGATCGCCAAGATTCCTCTTCGTCGTGGCGGCCAGGTCGAGGATATTGCCAATGTGGCCACCTTCCTGGCTTCCGACCTCTCGAGCTATGTCTCCGGACAGGTTATCCAGGTAGACGGCGGCATGAACATGTAGGCCTTTTGGATGAAGGAATAAGGATTATTGATTAGCGGAGAACGATGGAAGTCGTTTACGAAGACAATCATATCATCGTTGTCAACAAGCAGAGTGGGGAGATCGTGCAGGGCGACAAGACCGGCGACCGCCCTCTCTCCGATGCCGTGAAGGCCTATATCAAGGAGCGGTATGCCAAGCCCGGGAGCGTGTTTCTCGGCGTGGTTCACCGGCTGGACCGCCCCGTATTCGGGCTGGTGGTCTTTGCGCGCACCTCGAAGGCTCTTTCCCGCCTGAACGATATGTTCCGCGACGGCGAGGTTCGCAAGACCTACTGGGCCATCGTGAAGGACGCTCCTGCCCAGCCCGAGGGACGACTGGAGCACTGGCTGGTGAGAAACGAGAAACAGAACAAGAGCTATGCCTACGACCACGAGGTGCCCCACTCCAAGCGGGCGCTCCTCGAATATCGAGAAATAGCCCATACCGATCGCTATCATCTGCTGGAAGTGCAGTTGCTCACAGGGCGCCACCATCAGATTCGCTGCCAGTTGGCAGCCATAGGCTGTCCGATAAAAGGCGACCTGAAGTATGGTGCCCGGCGGTCAAACCCTGACGGAAGCATCTCGCTCCTGGCGCGGAAGATAGAGTTCGTGCATCCTGTTTCCAAGGATAAAATCGCTCTTGAGGCTTCTCTGCCGGCAGATACTCTCTGGCAGGCTCTGGGTGCAAGCATTGCCGACGGTTAATAATATTTCAGAAAACTATACATAAATTAAGACACTTTTAGGACTGATTCCAGAGTTGGAAATAATCTTTTTCCTGCCCTTCGGGGTCTCTTCTGGAGTGTTTTTATGTTGATTCAATTGTTGGAGGCGGCAAATAGCGTGGCTGTTTGCCGTCTTTTACATTGCGGGAAGCGGCAAACAGGCGAGTAAAAGGCCGCTATCTGCCCGGCAAAAGGTGGCATTCTGCCCTTTTCAGGAGCTGTTTTTAGAGGCTTTGCGACAGTCCGTCTTACTAATCTTTTGATAATCAAGCGTTTGTAAAAAACTCGATTCTTGTCCCGTTTTTGCCTCCGATAAGGTTCCAGAGAAAACTCTGTGCCGTATTCCGGTATGTTGCTTCGACCGCAAACTGCGTTTTTAACTTATTTTATCTCTTCCGGTTCGTGCCACTGCAGCCTTTATTTTGTAGTGTGTTTACAAAAAAGCAGTCAAAAAGTTCATTATCTCGAAAAAAATGATTTACTTTGCATGAACCAGAGAGCCACTATGAAAACAAGTGGCGCTCGCCGTTACGCTTATGAATAGAATTACCAGGCGGGTGGGCGTTATCCTTGCGATTCCCATCGTGCTGATACTCATATTGATTGGCCTCTTTTACTTTCCGCCCTTCCAGAACTGGGCGGTCCGTCAGGTGGCGGCCTATGCTTCGGCGTCGACAGGCATGGAAATCAGCGTCGGGCGTGTGGGACTCGACTTTCCGCTCAATCTCGGCGTCGACGATATAAAGGTGATTCTGCCGCGCGAATCCTCCTCCGGGCTGAGGGACACGATAGCCGATGTCCGCCATGTGGCGGCCGATGTGCGACTGCTCCCTTTACTGAAAGGTCGGGTGGAGATAGACGAGCTTGTCCTTGAGGATATGAAGGTGAACACTGCCAGCCTCATCCATACCGCACGCATACGGGCTGCCGTGGGAAAACTTGCCCTGAGAGCGCACGGCATTGACCTCGGCGAGTCGTTCGTAAAGCTTGATGAAGCCAGCTTCAAGGATGCCCGGATCAGCGTGGAACTGAGCGATACCGTGCCCGCGGACACCACTCCGAGTTCCAATTTCTGGAAGATCAGGCTCGATTCCGTTCATTTCGATAAGACCGATTTCACGCTCCACATGCCGGGCGACACGCTCTCGGTGCATGTGTACATGGGCAATACGACGGCCCAAGGCGGCTTCCTCGACCTCCGCAAGGGGCTGTATCAACTCGGGCGGCTCGACTGGCGGGGCGGCAGGCTTGACTACGACAACAACTTCAGTAGGCCTGCCGAGGGCATCGACTACAACCATCTGGCCCTGAACGACCTCATCCTGAAGGCCGACTCGTTCAGCTATTGCGACTCCAGGCTCGGCATCAGAATCCGCGAATGCTCGTTCCGGGAGAAGAGCGGCTTGAGGGTTAATCGCCTCGAAGGTGCGTTCTTGCTGGATTCCACGAGTATCTCGCTGCCCGACCTGAAGCTCCGGACACCGAACAGCAGCCTTTCCGTGCGGTATGAGATGGCTCTCGACGCTTTCTCCGACAAGGCTCCGGGCCGCCTCCGGGCCACCGTCCATGGCGGTATCGGCAAGCAAGACATAGCGGCGTTCTTAGGCTCTTCGGCAGGGAAACTGATGCACGGATGGCCTTATTATCCGTTACAGGTAGACGCCACGGTGAGTGGAAACATGAAAAAGATGCGCCTTTCCGGCCTCCATTTGAATCTTCCGACAGCTTTCAGCATCACTTCCGACGGATTCATAGAGAACCTTGATGCCCCGGAGCGGCTAAAGGCTGACCTTGACATCAATGCGCAGACCTACCACATAGGATTCCTCGCAGACGCCCTTTTGCCTGATTTGGGGAGGCAGGTGCGCATTCCTCACGGCATCGGCATGAAGGGTCGCTTCCATGTCGACGGGCAGAAATATGCCGGAAACTTCACGGCCACCGAGGGTGGGGGAAGCCTGAGGGGCACCGTCCGGCTGGATGCCGCACGCATGGCCTATGCCCTTAGGCTCAATGCCGAGGCTCTCCCGCTTCAGCACTTCCTGCCCACCATGGGGCTGACGGCCTTTACGGGGTATGTGGAGGCCGATGGCGAGGGTATTGATATCCTGTCGCCCCGGACGCGTATCAAGGCAAAGACCCGGATCGGGAAGTTCCGTTGTCAGGGCTATAGCCTCGATCAGACGAATGTCGCGGCCACCATCGGCGGGGGGAGGATCCATGCCGATGTGGACAGCAAGAACAAACTGCTGACAGGGCTCATCACCTTTGACGGCCTCACAAGCAGCAAGGTGATGCGGGGAACGCTGTCCTGCGACCTCCCCCGGGCCGACCTCTTCCGCCTGGGCCTTACCCGCGACTCTGTCATTGCGTCGCTCTGCGGGCATATAGACATCAATTCCGACTTCAAACATTACTATAAGGTGCAGGGCTCGGTGAGCGATATCGCCATCCTGGAGAACGGCGTTTGCTATCGGCCGGATGATGTCGTGCTCGACATCTTGACCACCCGTGATACCACGCATGCCGTTGTCGATTGCGGCGATTTCCACTTGCGAGCCAATGCCAAGGGCGGATATGAGCGCATCCTGCGGCAGACAGACGGCCTTACGGGCGAGTTGCAGAAACAGTTGAAGGGCCGGATCATCGATCAAGTGCGCATGCGGGAGCGACTTCCGGAGGCAAGAATCTACCTGACTACAGGTCGCGACAACTTCTTCTGCGGGCTGGTGCGCAAGTATGGGTATGACTTTTCCAGCCTGTTCGTTGACCTCGATTCTTCTCCGCAGGCAGGACTGAACGGGAGGCTTTCGGCCGATTCGCTCATCGTGGGCGGCATCCGCCTCGATACGGTGCGCCTGTCGCTGGTGTCAGATGCGGTTGGGATGGCCTATCATGCGCAGGTCAAGAATGGAAAGCAGCACCCCGACTATAGTTTCAATGCCCTTGTCGACGGTTCCATTATACAAAACGGTACCCGGATGCAAGCCCGTATTTACGATGCCAACGACAAGCTCGGGCTGGCTCTCGGGGTACAGGGAGAGATGGCGCGGAATGGCATTCGTTTCCACATGTATGACGATGACCCGGTCTTGGGGTATAAGAAATTCGCCGTGAACGATAGCAATTATGTCTTTCTGGGCGACGACCGCCGCGTCTCGGCCGACCTGAAGCTTAAGGCGGCCGATGGTATGGGCGTGCAGATATATACCAATGATGAGAACGCCGAGGCATTGCAGGATCTAACCATATCGCTCAATCAGTTTGATTTGGAGAAGGTGCTCTCGGTCATTCCCTATGCTCCGGATCTCTCGGGCGTGATGAATGGCGACTATCATCTGGTCATGACGAAGGACGAACTGTCGGTATCGTCCAACATGGACATTGCCAATCTGGTTTACGAGAAGTGTCCGATGGGCCACTTGGGGGCGGAGTTCGTCTATATGCCGAAGTCTGACGGCTCGCATTATGTGGATGGATTTCTGACACATAATGGCAAAGAGGTGGCCGACTTGACGGGTACCTACCAGTCGAAGAACGGCGGCTACCTTGATGCGGAGCTTGATTTGAAACGCTTGCCCATGTTACTTGTCAACGGGTTTGTGCCCGACCGCATTCTGGGTCTCCGTGGTTATGGCGACGGGAGGCTGGATGTGAAAGGTTCCCTGAAGGCTCCCCGGATAAACGGAGAGGTCTATCTCGACTCCTGTTACCTTTACAGTGAGCCTTACGGAGTGGAGATGCGCTTTGCAAACGACCCTGTCCGCATCGTGGAAAGCAACCTCCTCTTTGAGAATTTTGAGCTGTATGCCAACAATGAGCAGCCTCTCAACATCTCGGGAAGTTTCGATTTCAGCCATCTCGACCGCATGATGCTCGACATTCGCATGCGTGCCCGGAACTTCCAGTTGATAGATGCTCGTGAGAATCCCCGCTCGGAAGCCTATGGAGAGGCGTTCGTCGATTTCTTCGGGGTTATGCGGGGACCGCTCGAGAGCCTGAAGATGCGGGGTAGGCTCAATGTGTTGGGGAATACGGACATGACCTATGTGCTGCGTGATACAGAGCTCACGACCGACACCCAGCTTGAAGAACTCGTGAAGTTCACGGATTTCAGGGATACGACGAAGGTGGCCGTGGTAGACCGCCCGCCGCTGACAGGCTTCGACATGGCACTTGCCGTCACGGTCGACGAGGGGGCGCATATCGCCTGTATGCTGAATGCCGACCATACCAACTATATCGATCAGCAGGGCGGAGGTGATTTGCGCCTGACCTATAACACCGTCGACGACCTGCGTCTGACGGGCCGATATACGCTTACGAGCGGCACGATGAAATATTCCCTGCCTATCATTCCGCTGAAAACCTTTACGATTCAGAACGGGAGCTATGTCGAGTTTCAGGGTAATCCGATGAATCCGCAGTTGCATATCACGGCTACGGAGCGGGAGAAAGCTATCGTAAACGAGGGTACGGGAACGGGTCGTCTGGTAGACTTTGACTGCGGTGTGAAGCTCTCCCAGACGCTCGACAGGCTGGGATTGGAGTTTATCATCGATGCTCCCAATGATGTAAGCATACAGGATGAGCTGAACACCATGACGGCAGAAGGCCGCTCGAAAGTGGCCATTACCATGCTCGCATCAGGAATGTATCTTGCTGATGGCAATACCCGGGGCTTCTCCATGAACAGTGCCTTGAGCTCGTTCCTGCAGTCGGAAATCAATAATGTGGCCGGCAATGCCATGCGTTCGCTCGGCCTTGACTTAGGGATGAGCATCGACAATGCCACCACTTCGAGCGGCGCGGTTCACACCGATTACAGCTTCAGCTTTGCCAAGAGGCTCTGGAACAACCGCCTGCGCATCATTGTCGGTGGCAAGGTGTCGACCGGTGCCGAGCTTGACTACGGGCGGACAAACGACTCCTTCTTTGACAATGTTGAGCTGGAGTATCGTCTGGACCAAAAGTCGAGCAAGTATCTGCGCCTCTTTTACAATAACAACAAGTATGACTGGCTCGAGGGCATGTTAGGAGAATATGGCGTGGGATTCAAATGGCAGCGCAAGTTGCGCCATTTTAGGGATATCTTCCGGCTGAAGACGGAGGAGGAAAACCGGGTTCCAGCGGATTCCGATACCACTAAAGTGAAAGGAAAATGAGACGAAACAAATACGGCATAGGCCTGTTACCGCTGTTCTCGCTACTGTTGTCGGCGTGTTCGTCGACCAGCGGTATTCCCGAGGGAGAGCAACTCTTCACGGGGCTGAAAAAGATAGAATACACCAATTATGAGAAGTGCGAGCACGCTGCCGCCACTCAGGAGGAGATGGAATATGCGCTGGCCTCCGCGCCTAACGGGGCTCTTTTCGGCAGCAGCTATTACCGCAGTCCGTTCCAGTTCCGCCTCTGGGTGTGGAATGCCTTTTCCAAGAGCGGGTCGAAGTTTGGCAAATGGATGGTCAGGGCGTTTGGCTCACAGCCCAAGCTGATGAGCCGGGTGAACCCGGAACTGCGTGCCTCGGTGGCCGAGTCGCAGTTGAGGAAATACGGATACTTCAACGGAAGGATTACTCACAGCGTCATCACGCAGGCCAATCCGAAGAAAGCCAAGGTGGCTTACACGGTCAATATGGGGCGCTTATGGACGCTGGACTCCATCCTGTATGTGAATTTTCCGCCAAGCGCAGACAGTCTCCTGCGTGCTCATAGGTCGGAGAATGCCATTCATAAGGGCGACCCCTTCAGCGTACCCAAACTGGAGAAGGAGCGCCAACGCGTCGGTATGCTGTTTCGTGATAATGGCTATTATTACTATAAACCGGGCGACGCCTCCTATCTTGCGGATACGATCCAGGTGCCGGGAAAGGTTCAGATTCGCCTCCAGATGGCAGACAGCCTGGAGCCGCGGGTCATGAGGAAATGGTATATCGGCAGTCTGAAGGTGAATTTCCGCAGGTCGTTCATGGAGCAACTGGAGGATTCCATTCTCCGCCGCCGTATCAGCGTGCACTTCAACGGTCGGCGGCCGCCCCTCAGAATGGGTGCCTTGCTGCACGATGTCAAGCTTCGTCCTGGCCGCCTCTACAGCTATGCCAATGAGCAGGCGACCAATGCCAACCTGCTCAATACCGGTCTTTACAGCTACACCTCTCTGCAGTTCGCCCCCCGCGACTCGTCCCTGACCTGCGATACGCTCGACATGACGCTCGACCTGGTGCTTGATAAACCCTATGATTTCTATATCGAAGCTAATGCCAAAGGCAAGACCACGGGCAGACTGGGACCGGAGCTGGTACTCGGTCTGACCAAGCGCAACGCCCTGCGTGGCGGCGAGAAGTTCGACATCAAGCTGAACGGGTCGTATGAGTGGACGACGGGTCATCATGCGGAAGGCTCCTCGTCGGGCATTAATTCTTATGAGTACGGCGGCAATGCGTCGCTGATATTCCCCCGGCTGGTAACTCCGCGGAGCCTGCTTCACAGCTGGCGGAGGAATCCTGACCGCAGACAAGACCCCGGCAGGCCGCGGCATGAGTTCTACCAGACACCGACCACCACCTTGAAAGCCTCTATACAGATCCTGAACCGGGCAAGTTATTTCAAGCGGCATGTCATATCCGGGGAGCTCACCTACGACTACTGGACCTCGGCGCGGTCGCACCATTCTTTCAGTCCGCTTACCCTCTCTTACCAGTACATGCATTCACGGACGGCCGATTTCCTGCAACTGCTGGAGGCAAACCCCTATCTGAGCGTCTCTATGCGCGATCAGTTTGTGCCCAAGATGAGCTATAGCTACACCTATTCCACGGCTTCCACCAGCCGGAATCCCATCACTTGGTCGAGCACTATCAGCGAGGCAGGCAATGTGTTGGCCGCAAGCTATGCGCTGTTTGGCGAGAAATGGGACACGAAAGACAAGACGATGTTCAAGAATCCCTTTGCCCAGTTCGTGAAGTTGGAGACCGATTTCACGAAGGAATGGCGTTTCCCGGATCAATCCTCGTTGGTGGGGCATCTCGCCGCCGGCGTGATTTTCAGTTATGGCAACGCCACGCAGCCCCCCTACTATGAGCAGTTCTATATCGGCGGAGCCAACAGCGTGCGTGCCTTCAATGTGCGCTCCGTGGGACCGGGAAAGTATTTTCCCCGCAATTCCAAGCTCTCCTATATCGAGCAGACCGGCGACCTGAAGTTTCAAATGAATCTTGAATACCGTCCGCACCTCTTCGGAAGTCTCTTCGGAGCCCTGTTCCTCGATGCGGGCAATGTGTGGTCGGTGCGGAGCGACGATAGCCGTCAGGGCGCGAAGTTCGAGGCAAAGAACTTCCTCCGGCAGATGGCCTTGGGCACGGGAGTGGGCTTGCGCTATGATGTAGGCATGTTCGTGGTCCGTCTCGACTGGGGAATAGGCCTGCATGTGCCTTACGATACGGCCAAGGGAGGCTTCTACAATATCCCCAGTTTCCGTGATGGGCAGAGCATTCATCTGGCCGTGGGCTATCCCTTCTGACGCCTTCCCCGTGGCAACAGGCTGGAGTCCTTAGGCTGGCGGGTGGCTGGGAGCATGACGAAATCGGCGGTTTTGTCTGACGATTTCGCCGATTTCACGGATCAATCTCGCCGATATTGTCAGGTTTTTAGCCGTCGAAGGAAAAGGAGTCGGGCAGGTGATGAAAAGGCGGAAGCCGCCCCCACGATGCGCAAAAGATGCCTTTGGGCAGAAAAAACGAGACTCTGACTATCGCTTCTTGATTTATTTTTGTATCTTTGCAAATCAGAAAAACTTAAAAGAAAAGAACAGATGAAACCAACATTATTATTGCTTGCTGCCGGCATGGGCAGCCGTTACGGCGGCCTTAAGCAGCTCGACGGGCTGGGTCCTAACGGCGAGACCATCATGGACTATAGCATCTACGATGCCATTCAGGCAGGGTTCGGAAAAATAGTCTTCGTCATCCGCAGGGACTTCGAGCAGGAGTTTCGCGACAAGGTGCTGTCCAAATATGAGGGGCACATCCCCGCAGAACTGGTCTTTCAGTCGATAGACGACCTGCCGGAGGGCTTCCGTGTTCCGGAGGGGCGCGTAAAGCCCTGGGGCACCAATCATGCCGTGCTGATGGCAAAGGATGTCATCAGGGAGCCTTTCTGCGTCATTAATTGCGACGATTTCTATAATCGAGACTGTTTCAGGGTTATCGGAAAGTTTCTCGCCGACCTGCCCGAGGGCAGCAAGAATCGCTATGCCATGGTGGGATTCCGCGTGGGCAACACCCTTTCCGAGAACGGTACGGTGGCTCGCGGCATCTGCTCGAAGGATGCGGAGGAGCACCTCACCACCGTGGTGGAGCGCACGGAGATAGAGCGGCACGGTGCCCACATCCAGTATAAGGATGAGAACGGCCAATGGGTAACCGTTGAGGAGAATACCCCCGTGTCGATGAATGTATGGGGATTCACGCCCGACTATTTCTCATACAGCGAGGATTACTTCAGGGAATTCCTGTCAGACCCGAAGAACATGGCCAACCTGAAGGCGGAGTTCTTTATCCCCTTGATGGTAAACAAGCTCATTCATGAGGGTACGGCCACCGTGAAGGTGCTCGACACGACCAGCAAGTGGTTTGGCGTAACCTATGCCGCCGACCGCCCCGGCACAGTAGAGAAAATCCGGCAACTTATCGACGAGGGTGTCTATCCGAATCAATTATTCTGAGGGCTTGTGGATTTAAGTATTCTCTCAGAGGGCGAACTGGCCATTCTGAACAAACTGATAGAGGAATCCGAGCGCATCGTCATCACGGGCCACAAGACTCCCGACGGCGACGCGATAGGGTCGTGTCTGGCCTGGGCGGAATACCTTTGTTCCCAACGAGGCAAGAAGCCTATGGTCATCATGCCTGATGCCTATCCCGATTTCCTGCGCTGGCTGCCGAATACGGAGCGCATCGTGCGTTACGACAAGCATCCTGATGTGGTGGAAGAGGCATTCAAGAAGGCGCAGCTGGTATTCTGCATCGACTACAACGAGGCTTCGCGCGTGGAGTCCATGGCCCCCATACTGACGGCATGCACGGCTCACAAGGTGATGATAGACCATCATCTGGACCCTGATATGGAAGGCCTCGACCTGCTTGTCTCGTATCCGGACGCATGCAGTTCCTCCGAATTGGTGTTCCGCATCATATGGCAGATGGGCGGTTTCGATGCCATGTCGAAGAAGAATGCCGTGCAGATCTATTGCGGGATGATGACCGATACGGGTGGCTTCACCTTCAACAGCTCGCGCCCGGAGATTTTCGACATCATCGGAAAGTTGCTGACAAAAGGCTTCGACAAGGATAAAGTCTACCGCAATGTCTATAACAACTACAGCGTGTGGGCCATCCGGCTCCGCGGATACATCATGTCTCGGAAGCTGAATTACTTCGACGACCTTCACGCTGCTTACTTCACCATCACCCGCGAGGATATGCGCGACTACCATTTCATCAAGGGCGATGCCGAAGGACTGGTCAACGAGCCCTTGCGAATCAAGGGATTGAAGTTGTCGATATCCCTTCGCGAGGACGACCGAGTGGACAATCAGGTGTGGGTGAGCCTGCGTTCGGTAGACGATTTCCCGTGTAACGAGGTGGCGCAGAGGTTCTTCAACGGCGGCGGCCACCTGAATGCCAGCGGCGGCAGGCTGAACTGCTCGATAGAAGAGGCCGAGAATGTGGCTCGTGAAGCTTTCCGGTGTTATGCGGAGAGGCTGAAGGCATGATCAAGGGTGGTTAAAAAACTAAAAAGCTTTCCGTGTGTGTAATCTTTTTAGTACATTTGCATTCGATTGTATAAAATGATAAAGTTAATGAAGCGAGTTTGCTATATATTCCTTGTCTTGATGTCTGCCATCGTGTTGGCATCATGCAGAGATACGGAGACTTATGCCGAGCGGCTGGAAAAGGAGCGTGCGGCCATCAGCAAGTATCTTACCGATTCGGCCGTTACGGTGATTTCCGAGGCTCAGTTTGAGAGGCAGAACTACACTACGGATGTAAGGAAAAACGAGTTTGTGCTCATTGCAAGCAGTGGTGTATATATGCAGATCGTGCGTGAGGGATGTGGTGAAAAGATCAAGGACGGCGAGACGGTTAATGTGCTCTGCCGCTTCCGTGAGCGCAACCTGAAGACCGACTCCGTGCAGCTCAGCAATGACTACGGTGTTTCCTATGCTGCCTTCCCGGAAAAAATGTCGGTAAGAAATACGAGCGGAACTTTTACGGCAGCATTCGTTGGCGGCAAGAGCAGCCCGATGTTCAATGCTTATGGCAGCACATCGGTTCCTTCGGGTTGGCTGACTCCTTTTACTTATATTAAGGTAGGGCGCCAGACTACTGCCGACGAGGAGATCGCAAAGGTGCGCCTCATCGTCCCGGCCTCCCAGGGGCAGTATCATGCCACGGTCAATACCTATCCTTGCCTTTACGACATTACCTATGAGCGTGGACGCTGATGGGTATATAGAAAACTTACCTTGATTATATTATGACACTGATAAAGTCTATTTCCGGAATTCGGGGAACGGTAGGCGGATCCGTGGGCGATACGCTTAATCCGCTGGATATAGTGAAGTTCACCTCGGCTTATGCTACATTTATCCGCCGCAGCGGCAAGTCGGATAGTAATAAGATCATAGTGGGCCGGGACGCTCGCATCTCTGGCGAGATGGTCAGGAATGTGGTTTGCGGCACCTTGATGGGCATGGGGTATGATGTCATAGACATCGGCCTTGCCACAACTCCTACCACAGAACTTGCCGTTCGCTGGACGGGAGCCGAAGGGGGCATCATCATTACTGCCAGCCATAATCCTCGCCAATGGAATGCCTTGAAACTGCTTAACTGTGAGGGGGAATTCCTTACGAAGGACGATGGCAACGAGGTGCTCTCCATTGCGGAACAGGAAGACTTCCGCTATGCGGATGTCGATCATCTGGGACATTATCAGGAGGATGATTCGTTTAATCAGAAACACATACAATCCGTATTGACACTTGGCCTTGTGGATGTCGAGGCCATCAGGAAAGCGCATTTCCGTGTGGCGGTAGATACCATTAACTCGGTAGGGGGTGTTATTCTTCCGGGGCTGCTGCATGCGCTGGGAGTGGAGTATACCTTCCTCAACGGCGAGCCTACGGGCGACTTCGTGCATAATCCGGAGCCGTTGGAGAAGAATCTCGGCGGCATCATGAGCGAGATGGCAAAGGGCGGATATGACCTCGGTATAGTCGTAGACCCCGATGTGGATCGCCTTGCCTTCATTCAGGAAGACGGCAGGATGTATGGCGAGGAGTATACGCTCGTAACGGTTGCCAACTATATTCTCGACCATGTGAAGGGTGCCGCGGTGAGCAATCTGAGTTCCACGCGGGCCCTGCGTGATGTAGCCGAGAGGCATGGATGCAAGTATTATGCCGCTGCCGTGGGCGAGGTGAATGTTACGACAAAGATGAAGGAAGTGGCTGCGGTTATCGGCGGCGAAGGCAATGGCGGTGTCATCTATCCTGAAAGCCACTATGGACGGGATGCTCTTGTGGGTATCGGACTGTTCTTGAGCAGCATGGCACAGAAGGGCTTGAAAGCCTCGGAACTCCGTAAGACATTCCCTGAGTATTTTATAGCCAAGAATCGCATCGACCTGACACCGTCTACGGATGTGGACGCGATTCTTGATCAGGTAAAGCAGAGGTATGGAGCGGAGCCCGATGTACAGGTAACCGATATCGACGGAGTGAAGTTAGACTTCCCGGATAAATGGGTGCATCTGCGCAAAAGCAATACGGAGCCCATCATCCGAGTCTATAGCGAGGCCTCTTCCATGGAGGAGGCTGACCGCATAGGCAAGCAGCTGATGCAGATAGTCTATGATATGCAGTAGCTGAAAAGAGGTGAGGTTGTGCTTGAAAGCTAACAGTTCCTCCTTTTTTCTCTTTGGCGTGATGAGGCTTGCTGTTGTTGAAGATATCAGGAAAGGCCATGTTTAGAGACTTACTGAATGGCATCATCCGGCATATATGTATATTTTTAGGTGCCGGTATCCGCTATATCTACCATCTTTTGAAGCGCGATGGATATAGCTTTCATTCACTAATCACGGAAGCTCCGAACCTCAGTTGCAGTCCCGGACATTATCGGGAGGCTTTTGATAAGTGGAAGTCGGAACGCTTGGAGCAAAGTCTGTCCCAACGGTTAAATCCGGAATTGAAGGCAGAGCTGGAAGCCCTTGAGAAAGGCGGGATGACCCAGGCAGAGGCATTAGAAATGATGAAGGCTGCCGGCGAGCTGGACTCTTTGGATGTGGATATATTCCCTCGTGATCCGGAATGGTTTTCCAATCGCTCCTTGGACGGTTTTATTGGTTTTGCCCTGATCGTCGTTCTTCTGGTTGCAGCCTTCTTTTTTTTAAAATATATGGGATGAGAGGTATATGAAAATAGCATTTATGAAACTTTTAATAAATAATCTGAGATGAAAAAACATTTTCTTTTAGTTTTAAGTATGATTGCCGTCTTAGCGGTCAATGGGCAGGAACTTACGGTAGGCACCTATAATATTCGCAACAACAATCGTGGCGATTACAAGATTTTTGACGGCTGGAATCAGCGTAAGGAGGCAATGTGTGCGGAAATAAATTTCATCTATCCTGACCTTTTCGGTTGTCAAGAGGTTACTCATCAGCAGATAGTGGACATGCTGGCCTTGTTGCCGGACTATGCTTATTTGGGCGTGGGCAGGGAAGACGGAAAGCAAGGGGGCGAGTATTCTCCCATCTATTATAAGAAAGACCGCTTCCAATTACTCGACAGTGGTACATTCTGGCTGGCAGAAGACCCCACTAAACCTGTCATGGGATGGGACGCCGCGTGCAAGCGTGTGTGTACATGGGGATATTTTAAAGATAAGAAAAGCAAGCGGAAATTTTACTTCTTCAATACGCATATGGATCATATCGGGGTGATGGCACGCCGGGAAGGAGCCAAGCTTATCATGAAAAAGATGAAAGAACTCATGAAGACGGACGAGCCCGTGGTTCTGACAGGCGACTTCAATGTGGATCAGTATAACGAGATTTATACTATTTTCTCTGAATCGGACTTGTTGAAAGACTGTTATGCAAATGCCAGATATCGCTTTGCCCCTAATGGTTCGTTCAATGATTTCAATACTGAAGGATATACGGACAGCCGCATTGACCATATCTTTGTAAGCAAGGGGGTTGATGTCCAGCGTTATGCCATTCTGAACGATACCGACTGGCGCGCCGGGGCTGACGGAAAGAAGGTGCGGCATGTGCTTTCCGACCATTACCCGGTGTTTGCCAAAATCATTTTTTAATGCGAGAAAAGGGTGCCCTTCTGGTTCTATCCATGGGTGTCTAAAGGGGTTTGTAACAATAGAGGAGCTTGAAAACGCCAAGCTCCTCTATTGTTTTAGTTGTCTGAAAACCTATGAAGGATTGCCTATGCAAAGAAGCCTGCCCTCCCAAGGAAATAGAGCATGGAATAGCCTAAAACCATGGAGATGACACCTACCAGAAGTCCAGCTTTCAGCATATCCTTTTGTTCTACAAGTCCTGTAGAGTAGGCAATGGCGTTTGGAGGCGTGGATATCGGCAGGCACATGGCAGAGCTGGCAGCGAGGGCGATACCTATAATGACGGTAGGCGTACCCCCGATGGAGCTCAGTTTGTCGCCCATGCCCGTACATACCACGGCAAGAATCGGGACAAGCAGGGCCGCTGTAGCCGTATTGCTGATGAAGTTACTGAGGAAGTAGCATATCAAGCCTGACATGAGCAGGATGAGAATTGGAGAGAAACTGCCAAAGGGAATGCTTTCTATGGCACGGTCTGCAAGTCCGGAAGCATTCATGCCCAGGCCCAGGGCAAAGCCTCCCGCCACCATCCAGATGACCGACCAGTCTATCTTCTGCAGGTCTTTTGCGGTGATTACGCCAGTAAGAGCAAAGATGCCAATAGGAATTAGTGCCACCGTATTGGCGTCTACGCCCGTAATGCGGTCAAGTAACCACATTAAAATCGTGATAATGAAGGTTCCGGTTACTACCCACATACGCCATCCATGGGCGATATTCCCGTCGATTTCCAAATCTATGGATTTCTGTGTGAATGGATAAAGCTTTAGAATCAATCGCCAACTGATAAAGAGCAGAAGGATTACCAATGGAAACATGAACATCATCCATTGCCCGAAACTGAGGTTTATACCGAGCTGTTGCGTCATTGCCTGGAGTGCGATAGCATTCGGAGGAGTGCCTATTGGGGTAGCCATACCTCCGATATTCGCGGCTATGGGGATGCTCATAGTCAATGCCACGCGTCCTTTTCCGCTTGCAGGCAGGGCTGCAAAAACAGGAGTTAGGAATGTAAGCATCATTGCTGCCGTGGCAGTATTAGAAACGAACATGGAGAAAAATCCCGTGATAAGGAGGAACCCCAATAACACATTCTCACTCTTATGACCAAACGGGCGGATGAGATTCTTGGCTAAAAGCACATCCAAACCTGACTTTGTTGCGGCAATGGCCAATATAAAGCCGCCCAAGAACAGGATGATGACAGGATTGGCAAAGGTCGCCATGATGTCTTTTGCTTTCAATAGCTCGCCAAATGTGCCGCCCTCTCCCTTGAATAGGGCAATGGAGTTGTCGGAAATAGTTAGACACATGACAGTGATGATAACCAGCGATGTAGCCCACGAAGGAATGGCCTCCAAGAGCCAGGAGAGTGTTGCGAATACAAAGATGGCAATCATTCGTTGCTGCACAATCGTTAATCCCGAGATTTCGAAGAAGTCGGTTGGGAGATTCCAGACAATCAGCGTAGCCGCAATGATGGCAAGAAGCTCCCAGATCTTCTTTGTTGAGATGCGACTACTTAATTGATTTTCTTTTTCTTCTGACATTTTAGGTATTTAGTTTGGATATTTATTCTGGGGAACAAAGGTAATAAATTCCCTACAATTAGGAAAGGATAATAGTTAAAAAGCTGTCTCTTATACACATCTGACGCTGCCGACGACTAGTCGAGTGT
>CAUULA010000041.1:0-21964 GCA_963545855.1 uncultured Prevotella sp. | reverse complement strand
GCAATGTAGTGTTTTATAATTTTATAATTTACTGATTATTAGCCGTTTTCAAACTGAAATGTAGTGATTAAAGATTAAAAGCAGCAATATATGCAGTGTTTATTTATAGTATAACACAACCATGGCAAGCATAAAGACACGCCGGATTGCAAAGTTATAAGGAATCTAATAACTCTACACGAGAATTGCAGAACCCTACGAACAGGTATTCGTTCATCATGAAGAAAAGCATAAAAAGCAAGCGTAACAATCATGGTTGGTACGCTTGAAAATCTGCGATTTTGCAAAAGACGGCCTTTTACTCTCCTTTTAACGGCCAAAAGCTCTCCTTCTAACGGTTAAAAGGAGGGCTTCTAACGGCCTTTTACTTTTCAACGAAATGCACAGCCTCCATAAACCGCTTCACGACTTCCGGTTTTCCGGTATGCTTTCCTTTGTCTTCGCTCAGTTTACAGGTGTCATTATAAAAAGGCCAAAGTTCCGTAATTTTCACAGCCACGAGCTTGATGACTATATTCATAGGATGTAAACCCTCAAAGTCATTGCTAAAATGAGTACCGATACCGAAGCTCGGCTGGCAATAATCCTCAGCATAGCTTTGAATCTTGATGGCACGGTCGGTATCGAGCGCATTACTGAAAATCACCTGTTTAGTGCGCGGGTCGATGCCCAGAGACTTGTATTTCTCCGCTATTTTCTCAAGTTGTTCACGGTTATCTCCACTGTCAATCCTCAGCCCCTTGAAGAGGTTTGCAAAATCTTCGGAGAAGTTCATACTGAAGATATCCCACCCGAAGCTGTCATAGAGATAAGTCCCAAGTGCCCCGCGAAAAGTATTGCGCCATGCGTTCATGGCAATATGGTTGGCCATCTGGGGACCATACATGCCGCCGATGGCACAGATGAATTCATGGGCCATAGTCCCTACTGGTAGCAAGTCGTACTTCATGGCAAGATAGACATTGCTCGTGCCGACGAACTTACCCTTCCACGACTTCGACTGATAGCAGTCTTTGAAAGCACGGACGCAGGTCGACTCGGCCTCAAGCGCAGCGCGGCGGCGCGTACCAAAGTCGGTAAATACGCAACCAGCTTCCAGCAAGCGCTCTGCCTTACGGTATGACTTTTTATAATATGCCTCATAATCCAGCTTACCAGTCTGCCCCGTCACAATATAGTAAAGTTCTGAAATTATAGCCAGCAACTTCACCTCGAGAAGAATCGTATCACTCCAGTTACCTTCGAACTCCATATGCAGATGCCCCTCCCCGTCCTGCCAGGCCTTGACCCATTCACGCCTATAGCGAAATCCCTTCAGGTAAGGATAGAACCACTGAGGGATATAGCCACAGCGAAGCTTCATGAAGGCAATTTCCTCCTCGGTGATTTTCAGATGTTCAAGATAGCCAATCTGCTCATTGAGCAAATCGGCAAAGCCCACGGGATAGACGGTGTTATCTCGGTCTACGAACTCGTATTTGACCTGTGCACGAGGGTAGTTTTCAATAACCGCACAGCACATTGAGAATTTATAGAGGTCGTCATCGGTAAAGTGCTTGATAATTGGTTCCATTCTGTTGAATTTGATATCTTATTGGCAAAAATAGCATTAATTTTTTAAAACAGCAAGGGGTGGCGTCTCAAATCCAGTAATATTTCTTATTTTTGCGTAGATAAAAATTATAAAACGAGACCTCTGCGAAAGTAAGTACTATGGTTCTTTTCTCTTCTATGAGTTGATACTTTCATGTAAAAGCCACAATGAATTGGCATTTCAGGCATAAAACAGCCTGTATTCGGAGCATATCTCCCCCTTATTTGGGAGAATTGGACACAATGATCCCGGTCTGCGATATAAATTGTAGGCTATATCCTTCATCTATTGGGCATGCGTCTTGGCCAATCCGGCATACCGTGCCACTCTGCCCGAAAGCCACCGGTGTATGGATCCGAAAGTACGATCCACCCTATAGCCATTGACGAGTTACTCTCTCGGGGTTATCTTACGCGCCCTTGTTCCTTTGCGCACCACACGGCTCTTGAGTTTCATATGTCTCAGTGTCTCTCCGTTTTAGGCAGAATCGCATCCTTCGTCTGCATATACAAGGGCCTGCCGGGGGAAGACGGGCTTTCATCAACGGAGTCTCAAGATGCTTGATGTCGCGAACAGGCTTCCAATCTATGATCCTGCCTATTTGAGAAAAGAATGCTTGCCTAACCTTATGCCGGCCAAGGAAAATGTCGGAAAAACTCGGGGTGGATGATGGCTGCTTCATGGAGTAATGGTACTAAAAATAGTTGAATTGAAAAAAATATAAGAGTGGGAGTTTTGCAGAGGCCACATTTTATTAAAAATCCAGCATGTCGCAATACTGCTCACATTCAGCTAAACCGCTCATTGTCTCAGGTTGCGCCTGCTGCCAGTATTTCCGTTATGTTGCATTTCACAAGGCTTCCCATAAAAGAACAGGATACGGATCGTGCCGCATCCTGTCCTTTTTATTGTTACTTTATTATAACTTTTCCATTTCCTTTTTTATCCGTCCCGATACCTTCATGACCATCGCATCAGTATCGCAACGGAAATTTTCAACGACAAAACTCCTCTCCGACAGCGAATGCGAGGAACAATGTGTCCGGCTTCCGGTTATCAGTCTTCTGCGAAAGAAAGGCATCGAGAAAACGCCTTTCATCCTCCTCTCAGACATGAAAGATAGCTCTGGGCATAGTCCATGAGTTCCTTCAGATCGGCGGTCTTCCTCTCTATTGCCCTGGCCATAACCATGAAGAGATTATAATTGTGGACAGCCTTCTCCCTGTCGCCCATCTGCTGATAGCAATAAGCCAGATAATAATAGGAAGTGATGGAGCCGGGATCGTATCTCAGGGCATCCTTGAAGGCAGAGGAAGCCTGCTGAAAACGCCCCTGCTGGAAATAGCTCTCGGCCAGTCCACGCGTAACATAGAACATCAGGGCCGGCTCCGGCTCCAACAGACTTTCGGCTTTCTTCAGACAGCGAATGGCTTCCTCCGGCTGCTTCAGGTCGTTGTTCGCATAGCCCAGATAGTATAAGGGGCCGGTCTTGGTGGAATCGCTGATGGCAACAGCCCTGCTCAACCATGGCAGGGCACGGTCGGGTTTCTTCAATTGCTGATAACATATGCCCAGGGAATAGCACACCGAGTAGGTGCTGTCGCCCTGCGCCGCCAGTCGGGAATAGATCTCGGATGCCAACTGATACTGCTTATTCAGGAAACAGGCGTCGCCCATCTGTCGGTTCACGGCGATGTCGGTGCTGTCTTTCAGCGAGTATTTCATCGTGTGGATAAGTGCCTTGTCGGGCTGCATGGCCTGATTATAGGTTCTCGCCACCTCTGCCACCATCTCCGCATCCATCGGATATCGCTTCAGGAGGTGCTCACCCCAATAGATCTGAGCCGCCGAATTGTCCAAGAAACGATAGCTATAGAAAAGCTCGCGCAGGCCTTCGTGCGTGATGGAATCATCCTTCAAGAACTTCAGAAGGTCTATACATTTGCCGAAATCCTGCCTCCGGTAATGACAGTGAGCCAGTTTATGACGATTCCTTACGCTGCCGTCAGCTTCGAAAGCAGCCTCATAGAACCGCAGGGCATGGAAGGTGTCATAGGCCTCCATGCAGCTATCGCCTTGCTGCACAAGGTCTTGCCCGTCGGCCCATAGGGGCAGGCCGACGAGCAAGAAAAAGAGAATTTGGGACTTATTCATCATCAGACAACAGGCTCCTACTGAAGCCTAAACGCTACCGGGATATTATACTTCACCCTGACAGGCTTCCCATCCTGCTGGCCCGGCTGCCACTTGGGCATGCCCCCCACCACGCGCACGGCCTCCTGATCGAGCAACGGGTCTATGGAACGCGCCACTTTCACATCGCTGACAGAACCATCAGGCTCAATGACAAACGACACTACGACCCGCCCCTCGATCTTTTTCTTCTGGGCTTCTGCGGGATATCGAAGGCTCCGACTTAGATAGGACATGAGTTCCTCGTTGCCACCCGGGAATCGGGGCATCTGCTCCACCAAGTCAAAGACCTTTCCCTTGGGAGCCGCGACTTCGGAATCCGCTGCACCCGTAACTGCGACCGCCGCTGCAGAGTCGGTCTGCTCCGCTGCCTTCCGGGACTTGTTGTTCAGGTTGCATGCCATCAGCAGCAGGACTGCCACCGGCACAAACAGCAGGTATTTCCACTTGCCATATTCCTTGGAACGCTTTTTGTTCATCATCTTGATTCGTTTTTTGATAGGTAAAACATTAAAGTTATTGGATAATGTAGCTACATTCTTATGATAGGCCAGCCCCAGGAGATGATACTGATAAGCCTTGGCTTCCCTGCCCTCGCCGATCACCCGCTCGTCGGCAAGATATTCCAGATTGATACGCACCTCCCGGCGCAGGAGCCAGGCAAAGGGGTTGAGGAAACAGAATATCGTGAAGAGCTCGCCGAGGACGCTGTCCACGGAGTGCCACTGACTGACATGTGCCTGCTCGTGGATCAAGATTTCGGCCAGCGAATCGGCATCCTGTGCCCGGGGATTCACGAATATCCACCGGAAGAAGGAAAACGGACTTTCCGAATGGCGCAGCTCCTTGATGCGCACGCCGTCCACCTCCGCCGCCGGACATGTATGCGCCAGACGCAGGATGGAACCGAGCCCGATGAGAAACCTGACCGTCAGAAGCACCACGCCTGCCACCCAGAGACCGGACAGCACATGGCTCGCCGACAGCGCCGCAGCAGCCTTGGGAGAGACGGTTACGGCCGGCAGGAATACATGGGTGTATCCATCGGCAAGGGCGGCAAGGGCCTCCTGCTGCTGCATCCATCCGCTCAGGTCCACCAAGGGAAGCCCTGCCGAAAGCCCGTAGACGGCAAGAAGCGCGCCGCGCCGCCACGAGAAAAAGGTATCACGACCCAGCATCAGCCGATAAAAGCCATAGAACAGCATCAGCAGGACATTGACTTTCAAAAGATAGACTGCCATCTTATTTTCCTCCCTTCTCTATCTCGGTGATGATATCCTGCAAGTCCTGTGAAGACAGCTTCTCGTCCTTCGCAAAGAAGGAGACCATCTCCTTGAACGAATTCCGGAAGTAGTCGCGCACGAATCCGCTCATGAACTTGCTCTTATACTCGTTCTCCGCTATTGCGGGACTATATAAATAGGTGTTGCCCTTGCGCTCCTGGCTCACATAGCCCTTGGCCTTGAGGTTGCCCACCACCGATGCCACGGTATAGGGAGGTCTGGGCTGTGCCATCCCGTCGACGATTTCGCGCACGGTACACGGTCCCAGCGTCCACACAATCTGCATGATGTCTTCTTCTTGAGCGGTTAGTCTTTCCATGTCTCATGATTTTTTCTCAAACACAAAGCTACGAAATTTTCGTAGGCAGGGCGCTGGCAGTCCGTTAAAATATATTAATCAGTTTGATTTTTAACAATTTACGACTTTCTCGTAATTTGTTTTCAGTATAAATCCTCCCTGCCGGCATTCTCCTCGGGAAGGGCTGGGAGAAGCGTCAGAAGCACTCATATTCTATGGGGATCCTCGGTATTGAAACCTATTTTCAGCGTCTTTCCGCCCCGCTCAATCAGCAGGTCGAGACGGCGCAGGTTCTTGTCAGGGGCATATTGCCAGTCGATGTCCAGCTCCCCGACGGGTCTCCCGTTCAGCCGGAGGATGTGGTCGTCGATGCGAAGCCCCGTTCTCTCGGCCTTGCCTCCTTCATATAAGCCCGTAACGACCCAGCAGCCCAGGGTCTCGCTGCGGTCTACATAGCCGAATCCGAATGTCCCCATCTCATAGGGCTTGCCGTAGTCGGCATTGCGGCGAAGGTAAATCCGGCTGCCCGGCAGGTCGAAAACCACCTCGAATCGGCTCCACACCTCATTTCCTACGATGCCGAGATAAGGCCTGTCTGCCAAGGCTCCGCTCTCGTTGAGGCTATAGTCCATCAGCACATCCGCCCATTCGAAACCTCCTATCCGTGCGCCCGCGGCCCGGAAATCATAGGAACTGCCCTCGCCGCCGATGCCTCCGTAGGCCGTATAATAGCGCAGTTTGCGGGCAACGAGACTGTCTAAGCGGTATTTCCGGGCGGTGGCACTCGTCAGCGTAAACGATCCTCCGGAGCCTAAGTCGACAAGCATCTTGCCCGCAATGGTGAGCGTGTCGTTCACCGAGACGGCCGCCGGCACATAGATGCGGCTGTCGTCAATCTCGATGTCCACGGGCGTAAAGCCCGTCAGGTCTATGGAGTCGAGCCGCTCGTAAACGCGCATGCGCCCATTCGCATAATCTATCCGGAACACCTTCTGCCCGAAATAGTCCATGCCCACGATGCCGTCGGCATAGTCCCCCAAGATCGGCTTCAGCTGGATAACCGGTATCATCGAGGGCACATGGCGGCATGCCAGGAAGCGGTTGGGCACCGTGTCCATCACCAGAGGCACCTTCACCCGATCCTTGCCCGCACCGCCCATGCGGGCCTTGCCCACCTTCTTGAAATCAAAATGCCCCGAGGCGATGAAGGTGCTGTCGGCGCAGGTGTAAGGGGAGCCCGTGTCGAAGATGAAGTGCGACGGCCGGCCGCCGAACTGGTTGCGGAGATAGATGTGCCCGTAGAAGTCGATGGCATAGGCGTCGGGCTGCCCCGCCTCCTGACAAAAGGCACAAGCGGGAAAGGCAAATGCCAGCAAGAACCATGCGAGCGGCCGCCGGAAGAATGACAAAAACTGCATGATTTCTTTTTCCTGGGTAGTAAGTCTTTCCATATTTCCAATTTTTCCTTTGCCGCAAAACTACGAAACTTTCGTAGACAAACCGCAAATCACCCGTTAAATTATATTAACGAGACTGATTTTTAATAATTTACGGTTCTTTCGTAAGCCCATGCATACATGACCTGCAGCCCCGGGAAGTCTCTCCGGAAGGTGCAAGCGAAAAGCCCCACAAGGGGCAGCTAACGGGCTGCCTGCCGCTGCAAGGATGACAAAATCGCCGGTTTCGTCGCATTATTTCGGCGACTTCGTCCGACAATCTCGCCGATTTCGTCAGGCAGTATGCCGCCTTTCATATACAGGTGTAGCCTCCGTCTACGGGCAACATGATGCCGGTAACATAACTGGAGGCCTCGCTCGCGAGGAAGAGGGCTGCCGTGTCGAGCTCGCCCTCACGGCCGTAGCGCTCCATGGGAATGGCCTCCTTGGCATAGGCACGAAACCAATCGGTCTCCAGAGTGGCCTGCGTGAGCGGCGTCCAGAAATATCCCGGGCAGATGGCGTTCACCGTAATGCCCCGCTGCCCCCACTCCGCCGCCAGCGCACGGGTGAGGTTTACCACACCGCCTTTTGCCGCATGATAGGGCGAAGACGGGCCAATCTTGTTGCCGACGAGGCCATACATGGAGGCGATATTGATGATGCGACCGTATCGCTGCGGTATCATCGCCTTCTTGGCCACGGCGCGCGCCATCTTGAATGTGCCGAAAAGGTCGACATCCACCTCGTTTTGGAACTGCTCGTCGCTGACATCCTCGGCAGGAGCGATACCTCCCGTCCCGGCATTGTTTATCAGAATGTCGATACGGCCGAAACGAGCGAGGGCGGCATCCACCGTCCGGTCTGCCATCTCCGTATCCGTAACATCGCAGCGGATGGGGCAGGCCTCTATGCCGAAGTCGGCCTCCAGCATCGCGGCCACTTCCTTGATTTTCTCCTCGCGGCGGGCAACGGGAACAATGTTGCAACCTTGGCTGGCCAACGCACGAGCCATCTGCACACCCAGTCCGGTGGAGCACCCCGTAACGAGAGCCACCTTGCCAGACAAATCAAAATAGTTTTTCATAAGCTATATAGTTAGAGTTGGATCCCGAACCTTCAACTGCAAAGATAGGAAAAGTTAGCATAAGGTGAACCGGAATCCATCTTTTTTTCGTATTTTTGCACACGGAAAGGTTTACAGACTGTATGTTCAAGGCTTTATTTTTCGACATCGACGGCACACTGGTGAGCTTTACTACCCACCGGATACCTGCTTCCACGGTAGAGGCTCTCCGCCAGGCAAAGGACAGAGGGGTGAAGATATTCATCTCTACGGGGCGTCCCCTGAGTATCATCACCAACCTCGGGCAAATCGAGACGCTGATAGACGGCTACATCACGACCAACGGTGCCTACTGCTTCGTGGGCAGGGAGACCGTGAGCCTGCACCCGATGCGGCGAAAGGATGTGGAGACCATCATCGGCGACGGCTACGAGCAGGGCTACTCGACGATTGTCGTCGGAACCGGGGGCTTCGTCGTCTGCAACGACACTCCTGCCGTACACCGCATCTTCGTGAAAGACCTGAAGGTGGAGAACATCGACTTCTCGCTCAGCTATGACGACCTCGCGGACGAAGACATCCTGCAGGTTACGCCGTTCGTAACCGAAGAGCAGGAGGCCCGCCTCATGCCCCGGCTCGAAGACTGCACGGCCGGAAGGTGGCATCCGGAATTCATCGACATCACGGCCAGCGGCATCGACAAGGGTCAGGGACTGCGCGAGATGGCGGCATACATGGCTCTGGAAACCGAAGAGACCATGGCCTTCGGCGACGGCGGCAACGATATTCCCATCCTCAAGGCTGCCGGAACGGGCGTGGCCATGGGCAACGGGCTCAACAAGGTGAAGGCCTGTGCCGACTACACCACGACCGCCGTCGACGAGGACGGCATCCGCAACGCCCTCCGCCACTTCGGCGTTATCTGAAACTCTGCCGTCCGCAAGGACAAAATTTGCGGCAAACCGAAAAACGGATAACTGAAAAAATAAGCTCCGATTACATCCGATTTCCAAGAAATCATTGTATATTTGCACGATGTAAAAACAACTATCGACATGCTGACAGACAAGAAACAACTCTATAAGGAAACCCGCGATTACCTCATGATAGGCGTGGCCATGGTCTCGTATGCCATCGGGTGGACCATCTTCCTGCTCCCCAACAACATCGGAACGGGAGGAGTGCCAGGCATATCGTCCGTCATCTTCTGGGGAACGGGCATCCCCGTACAGACCACCTACTTTGCCATAAACGCCCTGCTGCTCATCATCGCGCTGAAGATACTGGGCTGGCGGTTCTGCGTGAAGACCATCTATGCCGTGGCGGTGCTCACCCTCGTGCTGCCCTTCTTCCAGAGATGGTCGGCCGGACTGCACCTCCTGCACGACCAGCCTTTCATGGCGAGTATCATCGGGGCCATCTTCACGGGCAGCGGCGTAGGCCTCGGGCTGGCCTTCAACGGGTCTACCGGCGGTACGGACATCGTGGCCGCCATCGTCAACAAATACCGCGACATCTCCCTCGGGCGCGTCATCATGCTCATCGATATCGTGATCATCACCTCCAGCTATCTCGTGCTGAAAGACTGGGAGCAAGTGATCTACGGCTATGTGGTGCTCTGGGTTACGGCCTTCTGTATCGACCAGGTGGTGAACGCGATGCGCCGCTCGGTGCAGTTCTTCATCATCTCGGAGAAATACGAGGAGATCGGGCAGCGCATCAACAAAGATCCGCATCGCGGCGTAACGGTGGTTCCGGCACAGGGATTCTATTCCGGCCACGATGTGAAGATGCTGTTCATCCTCGCCAAGAAGCGTGAGAGCCAGAAGATTTTCCAGATCATCAACGACATAGACCCGCATGCCTTCGTGTCGCAGAGTGCCGTCATCGGTGTCTACGGCGAGGGGTTCGACAAGTTCAAGGTGCGCGCCAAGAGGTATCAGGCGTAAGTCTACCGGGCTATGAGCCCGGTCGGGGAACAATGAATAACCCTTTCTTGCTTCATGTGGTTTTTCCCTACAACTGTCAGAACAGACGACGGACTTATCAAAACACGAGGGTATGAAACATAGAAGCAAACGGTGGATATACCGTAAGCTGGCTGCAAGCCAAGATGTTATATTCTTGATATCTTTCTGGCTTTGCTTGCTTCACAAAGATCTGAATAAGCCTTTTTTCTTCCACATTGGCTATGCGCTGGTGGTATTGATGTTTATTCTCACGATAACACTCATCAGAAGAAATCTGAGGACAAAGGACAAAAAACGAAAAAAGCGGATGATTAATTATGCCTTCGATTTCTTGTGGTGTATAGGATCCTTCATCCTATACACCAGTTGGCTATTCGAAATTCCATTCAGACTATCATTCTAAACAAATAAACATGGATAAAAAGACCGCTTTAGTCGACAGCCAGATTCTCAACACGATGGCTTTTGGCTGCTTCGCATTATACCATTTCAACCAAGAAGTCATGACTTTGTATGTCGGAGCGTTTATGGCAGCACTCTCACTTATATCGATCACAATTGCGCTCTTCCACCTGAAAGAGATCAGACTGGGGGCGGAAGGATACGGGAATGTCTTCGTCGCCTTCGTTTTCTGCAACCTCATTTTCTCCATCTTATACCTCGTCATCTTCTTTCTTGTGCCATAAGGTTGGCAAAAAGGGCTTTCCGTCCTGATTCTCTCACAAACGGAGGCACAGAAAGCAGAGAAATATTAAAAAGGAAAAACGAGTCTCTTTCTCCAGAATTCGTTGTATCTTTGTAGTCTGTTACGAGCATACGACACCGACGAGACGGGGCTCGTCTTGCCGGTATGATAAACTTGGACACAACTGGAGAAGATATGACAAACAGCGAATACCTGCAGGAACTGATCGCGCAAGGCGAGCATGGACAGCAAGACTTTAAATATAAGGTGGATGATGCCATGAAGCTGGCACGCTCCGTATCGGCGTTTGCCAATACGGAAGGAGGCCGGTTGCTCATCGGAGTGCGGGATGACGGAAGCCTGGCGGGCGTGAAATCGGAGGAGGAAATCTACATGGTGCACAAGGCGGCCTATGCTTGTTGCCGGCCGGAAGCGGCCATCAACTTCAGGACCTATCATGCGGAGGGGCGCAACATCGTGGTGGCAACCATTCCCCGGGCGGTGGAGCGGCCGGTCTGCGCCCTCGACGAGGAGGGCCGCGAGACGGCCTATGTCCGCATCAAGGATGAGAACATCGTGGCTTCGCCCGTCTTCATAGAGATGTGGAGACAGGAATCAAGAGAGGAAAACATGATGCCCTACACCGACACGGAATCCCGTCTGATGGAGATGATGCGGCTGAATCCGCACCAGCCGATAGAGGTGATCTCGAAGATTGCCCATATCAAGCGGTTTCTGATCATCAAGATTCTGGCACGACTGATAAGATACGACCTCGTGAGTTGGGAGTTTAACGGCGAGGACTTCCTGTTTTCCCTAAAATAACGGCTTGCGAGGCGGGAAACCTGCAGACGCAACAAGGGCGTCAATCTTGATGGATTGACGCCCTTGTTGGCTTATTATCAATCCTCGTTCGGAGCCTGCTCTATCAGGTCCATGAACTGATCGAGCTTGGGAGTGATGATGATCTGGGTGCGGCGGTTGCACTGCTTGCCCAGCTCGGTATCGTTGCTTGCCACGGGATTGTATTCTCCACGCCCGCCGGCCGTAAGCCTCTTGGGAGCCACGCCGAAGCGATTCTGAAGATACTGAACCACCGACGACGCACGCAGGGCCGAGAGATCCCAGTTGTTGCGGATATTCTTCATCAAAGGGGAATCGGTGTTGATGGGCACATTATCCGTATTGCCCTCGATCAGGACATCATAGTCCTTATAGTCCATGATAATCTTCGCTATCTTGCCCAGCGTCTCCTCGGCACGCTCATTAATCTCATAGGACCCGCTCTTGTAAAGCATGTTGTCGGCCAAGGATATGTATACCACGCCTTTCAGCACCTGCACATCCACCTCCTTCATCTCCTCGCGACTCAGGGAACGGGTGAGATTGTTGGTCAGAACCATGTTCAGAGAGTCTGACTTGCTCTTCACTTCCACCAAATGGCGGATATACTGGTTGCTTTCGTTGATCTGATCGACAAGCTTTGAGATGTTGATATTATTGTCGTTGGCATTGCTCAGGCTCTTGTCAAGACTTCTCTGAAGGGCGGCGTAGTCCTTCTTCTGCTGCTCGAGCTGGCTCTCAAGGCTGCTCACGCGAGCCTTGGAGGCTGCCAATTCCTCCTTCGTATTCTGGTAGTTAGCCGTCAGCTCACGATTCTCGGTCTGACAGTTTTCCAGCTCCTTCTTGCTGGCACAGCCCGAAAAGACGAGGAGCCCGACCAGAAGGGTCAACATAATGATACTCTTCCTATTTGCCATATCTTCCTGATTTTTTGGTTTTTAATATCTATTGCAAATTTATCGATTAGACGGACAAAAACCTAATTTCGTAAAGCCGTTTATAGAATTTTAACCTGAAAACCATGTTTTTCAATTATTATTAATACCTTTGCAAGATAAAACGATCTCTGGGAAATGGATAAACACAAAGCTGCAGGGCACTCTTCAGTTCTCCTTGCAAACATCATCTTCGGCGTCGGCGTGCCTGTTACGGCATGGTTGCTGACAGATTGGGTAACTCCCATGACCTACATGGCGGCCCGCTGTGTCGGCGCAGCCTTGATATTCTGGGCCATCTCACTATTTCTTCCAAAGGAAAAGATGGCCGGAAAAGACCTCCTCGTCATCATGGGTGGAGGCCTCTTGGGATTCGTCATCTCCCAGACACTCACGGCCTGGGCCCTCTATTACACCACGCCGGTCTATTTCTCGGTCATCGCATCGCTCACACCCGTGGCCACCATGCTCATGGCAGCCATCTTCATAAGCGAGAAAATCACGGTGGGCAAAGCCATTGGAGTCGTCGTCGGCATCGCTGGAGCCCTGCTCGGCATCCTCGTAACATGGCAGTCGGGAACCGGAAAGAACGACATCCTCGGCATTTCCCTCGCCGTCCTGAGCCTGCTCTCGTGGGCGGCTTACCTTATTATAACGCGTAAAGTCTCACAGAAATACTCCGCCGTGAGTCAGATGAAGTGGATATTCCTCATCTCCACGGTCGTTGTCCTGCCGTTTGCATGGCATGAATTCCCGCAGACGCAGTTGTTCGGCGGCGAATGGCAGGCCAGCTTCTGGCTGGGCTGGAGCGGCATGCTGTTCATCATCGTGTTTGCCACGGTTGCCGGATACTTTGCCATTCCGTTTGCCATGCGTTACCTCAAGGCCACCACGGTGAGCATCTACACCAACCTGCAGCCCATCGTCGCTTCGTTCATCGCCATCTGGATTGGCCAGGATATCTTCACCTGGGACAAGCCCGTGGCACTGATTCTGGTGCTCCTGAGTGCCTATATCGTAACCAAAGAAAACCGAAATGAACACTAAATTTCCTTCCCTATACAGCCTACTGCTCACAGCGCTCCTGTTGGCAGCCGTCTTCCGTCCCGCACATGCCGGCATCATCGAAGACGGGGTATCGCATCTTCTGGCCATCGAACGGAGCGAATCGCTGGATAATATCGAATACCAGCTGCAATTCCACATTCCCGCCTCAAAGGCACAGAAGGTTGCGGGCAGCGCCACTCTCCGCTTCTGCTTCAGAGGGAAGGGGGATCTGGTGCTCGACTTTGCGGGCGACGGTTTCGATGGCCACTGCATGGTCAATGGCAAACAGGTAGTCGCAGAGTGGGCTCACGAGCATATCATTATCCCAAACCATCACCTGACGCAAGGCTCGAACGAATTGTCGCTCTCATTCGTGTCCGCCGACGAGGCCCTTAACCGGCACGACGACTATCTCTATACCCTCTTCGTTCCGGCCCACGCAAGGACGGTTTTCCCCTGTTTCGACCAGCCCGACCTGAAAGCGAGGTTTCTTCTCGACCTCAAGCTGCCGGAAGGTTGGAAGCAGATCAACAGCGCTGACAGCCATCTGATACCTACTTATCTCCTCTCTTTTACGGCCGGCAGGTTCCAAGAAAGCGTCGCGCAGAGAGACGGGCGCACGCTCCGCGCACTCTATCGGGAAACCGACGCCCGGAAGACAGCCCAGTTAGGCAAAGTGTTCGATGAAGTGGCACTCTCCATCCGATGGATGGAAGAATACACGGGAATCAGCTATCCCTTCGACAAATACGGCTTCGTGGTTCTCCCCGGATACCAGTTCGGAGGCATGGAGCACCCGGGAGCCATTCAGTTCACAGACCGCGAGATATTCTTAGGCAACAGCCCTACGCCCGACGAAGAGCTCACACGGCTGCAACTGATAGCCCACGAGACCGCCCACATGTGGTTTGGCGACTTAGTTACCATGCGATGGTTCAGCGATGTATGGACGAAAGAGGTATTTGCCAACTTCTTTGCCGCAAAAATCAGCCGTGAGCAATTCCCCGAAATCAACCATGAACTGAACTTCCTGAAGGCCTATCAAGTGCGTGCCCTGAGCACCGACCGCACCGACGGGACGCATCCGATCCACCAAACACTTGCCAATCTGAAAGACGCGGGGCTGCTCTATGGCAACATCATCTATCAAAAGGCCCCGGTCATGATGCGAAAATTAGAAGAGCAGATAGGAGAAGAATATCTTCGCAGCGGCATAAAAAGATATCTGCAGCGGTTTTCTTATGGCAATGCAACATGGAACAACCTGATAGACATCCTGCAATCTGAGGCTCCGGAATCAGGAATCAAGGAGTGGTCGGAGGTCTGGGTGGGACAGAAAGGTCTCCCCTGTATCCACACGCGGTATGCCGACGGCCGACTCATCGTTACCCAGCAAGATCCCTGGGGGCGCGGCCTGGTCTGGAAACAGAAGTTCAAGACAGGGCTTTATGATGCCCACAGCGATTCCATCAAGAGCGTGGAGGTTGACATGCAGCAGGCGCAAGTGCTCATCCCGCTCGCTGAGAAGCCCTACGCCATCATCCCCAACTACGACGGGAGCGGATATGGACGCTTTGTTGCCGACAGCCTGAGCTGTGTCTCCATGGAGTATTCATGGCGCACAATGCCGAACGAGCTCAACCGGTTTGCAGCCATCATGACACTCTACGAGAACTACCTGATGAACCGAATCAAGCCCGGGGCATACATGAATGCGATGAACACCTTCCTCATGAACGAGGAGAATCCGCTCATAGCCTCCACTCTGTGCGGCTATCTGCTAAGTGCCTATGGCGACTTAGGCACAGAGAGCAAGAAGTATTTTGAATATTATTTATTCAATGACGCACAGAACCATCCCGAGAAAAGCGTAAGAAGAATCTTGTTAAGACGCATTTCGCAGACCTGTCTATCATCCTCCGTCATCGAATCCATGTATGATATATGGAAGTCTCACGGCGATTCACTGCTCACGGAACAAGACTTTACCGACATGGCATACCATCTTGCGATTATGAAGCCTGATAAATGGCAAGAGATTTTACAAGTTCAACGCGCCCGTCTGACAAATATCGACGAGCAGAGAGCCTTCGACTACATCTCCAGAGCCTGCAATCCAGACAGGCACATGCAGCAGAAACTCTTTGAAGACTTGATGGACAAGGAGAACCGCACCGTGGAGCCATGGGCCGCAAAGATGCTGGCACTGCTGAACACCGGAGCCCGTGAGTCACAGAACAACAACTTCATCTACCCGGGGTTGAATGCCCTGCAGGAGATTCAGCGTACGGGCGACATCTTCTTTCCCACCAACTGGCTCAACGCCTTGCTGGGCGGACACAGCAGCCATGAGGCCAGAACCATCGTGAAATACTGGATCGAAAGGCACCCTGACTATCCGGAACCTTTGATGAACAAGGTGAAGCAGAGTGCCTATCACTTGCTCCGCAACCTGCAATAACATCGGAAAAGAGATGAAGCGAGCCCCCATACAGATTCCCTATGCCGCCGACCGGGTGCTGTTGCACACCTGCTGTGCGCCTTGCTCGTCGGCCATCATCGAATGGATGATGAAAAACGGCATCACCCCCACCATTTATTATTACAACCCCAACATCTATCCTGAGCGTGAATACGAAGTGCGCAAGCAGGAGTGCATGCGCTATGCGAAGGCCCTGGGACTGCAACAAGTGGACGCGGAATATGACCACGCCGACTGGAAATGCGGCATTAAGGGGCTGGAAAGAGAGCCCGAACGAGGCCTGCGGTGCCTGGAATGCTTCAAGATGCGACTCTTGCATGCAGCCCGATACGCGCAGGAGAACGGATACAAGGTGCTCACCACCACCCTTGCCTCCTCCCGCTGGAAGAGTCTGGAGCAGATTAACGAGGCCGGGGAATGGGCCTGCGCCCAGACCGGCGTCGTCTGGTGGGGACAGAACTGGCGCGTCGGCGGTCTGCAGGAACGGCGCAACGCCCTGCTCAAGGAGAACAATTTCTATAATCAAACCTACTGCGGCTGCGAGTTCTCAATAAGGAAGACCGACGAGGAAACCGCCCGCTGACGGCCGGCAACAAACTTCCGAGTCCGCAAAACACGGTCAGGAGATTGACAATATCGGCGATTCCGTCGGACAATATCGGCGATTCCGTGCGACAATCTCGCCGATATTGCCGCACGAAGGGATACCTTTTACTTTACTGCTCGATTTTCCTCACCGAGCAAATAGCAAATTGCGGGGAAAACCGGAATCCTCCCCACAGCCGTGAAAATATTCTTACCCAACATAAAAAGATGAAAAATAATATCGGAGGAGGCCGATGGAATCCAAAGAAAATATGTACCTTTGCACACAGTAAACTCACCTTATTAAAGAACAATTAGTATGATTCTTTTCTTCAAGACCCAGAAAGAGCATGTGATCGCGACGCAAATCGACCATCAGCCCAACCCCGACGAAATCAGCAAACTTTGTTGGCTCTACGGAGAGGCAACCCCCTTGGACGCCAAGGAATTGACGGGCTACTATGTAGGTCCTCGCCGCGAGATGATCACTCCATGGAGTACGAATGCCGTTGAGATTACCCAGAACATGAGTCTTAGCGGCATTTCGCGTATCGAGGAATACTTCCCCGTTGCATCCGAAGGTGCCGAGCACGACCCCATGCTGCAACGCATGTACAGCGGTCTGAACCAAGAGATCTTCACCGTAAACCATGATCCGGAGCCTGTCAGGCATGTGGAAGACATCGAGAAATACAACGAGGAAGAGGGGCTGGCCCTCTCGCCCGAGGAAATAGAATACCTGCACAAGATAGAGAAGCAAAACGGACGGCCGCTGACAGATTCTGAAATCTTCGGATTTGCCCAGATCAACTCAGAGCATTGCCGCCACAAGATATTCGGAGGAACCTTTATCATCGACGGAAAAGAGATGGAGTCGAGCCTCTTCAGCCTCATCAAGAAGACCACGCAGGAACATCCGGGCAACATCCTGTCGGCCTACAAGGACAATGTAGCCTTCGCGCAAGGCCCCGTGATTGAGCAGTTCGCCCCCAGAGACCAGTCGACGAGCGACTATTTTGCCGTCTCCGACATCGAGAGCGTCATCTCCCTGAAGGCCGAGACGCACAATTTCCCAACCACGGTGGAGCCTTTCAACGGAGCGGCTACCGGCACGGGAGGCGAGATCAGAGACCGCATGGGCGGAGGAACAGGCTCCTGGCCTATTGCCGGAACGGCCGTCTACATGACCGCCTACCCCCGCCTGAAAGACGACGAGGGAAAGGCCGACGCGCAGCGCGACTGGGAAGACATTCTCCCCGTGCGCAAATGGCTCTACCAGACGCCGGAACAAATTCTCATCAAGGCCTCGAACGGAGCCTCCGACTTCGGCAACAAGTTCGGCCAACCGCTGATTGCCGGCTCGCTGCTCACCTTCGAACATCAGGAAGGCGACCAGAAACTCGGCTACGACAAGGTGATCATGCTTGCCGGAGGCGTGGGCTACGGCAAGAAGCGCGACTGCCTGAAGAAAGAGCCGCAGAAGGGAAACAAGGTGGTGGTGGTAGGCGGCGACAACTATCGCATCGGCCTCGGCGGCGGCTCGGTCTCCTCGGTGGACACCGGCCGATACTCCAACGGCATTGAGCTGAATGCCATCCAGCGTGCCAACCCCGAAATGCAGAAGCGTGCCTACAACCTTGTGCGGGCACTCGTAGAGGAAGACAACAACCCTGTTGTCAGCATCCACGACCACGGATCGGCAGGACACCTGAACTGTCTGTCGGAACTTGTGGAAGACTGCGGCGGCCAAATAGACATGACCAAGCTGCCCATCGGCGACAAGACGCTCAGTGCCAAAGAGATTATCGCCAACGAGTCGCAGGAGCGCATGGGACTGCTGATTGACGAGAAGCACCTCGACCGTGTGAGGAAGATTGCCGAGCGGGAGCGTGCACCGATGTATGTGGTCGGCGAAACCACCGGCGACGCACATTTCTCCTTCGTGCAGGGCGACGGTACGAAGCCGTTCGACTTGGATGTGGCCCAGATGTTCGGACACTCTCCGAAGACTGTCATGACCGACGAGACCGTGCTTCGGCACTATGAAGGTGCCACCTATTCTGCCGACCGAATCGACGAATATCTCAACCGCGTGCTTCAGATGGAGGCCGTGGCGTGCAAGGATTGGCTGACGAACAAGGTCGACCGCTCCGTAACGGGCAAGATTGCGCATCAGCAATGCCAAGGAGAAATACAGCTTCCGCTGTCTGACTGTGGCGTCGTGGCCCTCGACTACCGTGGCCGCAAGGGTATCGCGACGGCCCTTGGGCACGCTCCTCAGGCGGGCTTGGCCTCTCCGGAGGCCGGCTCGGTGCTGTCGGTGGCAGAGTCGCTCACCAACATCGTGTGGGCTCCCTTGGCCGGCGGTCTGCAGGGAGTCAGTCTCTCGGCCAACTGGATGTGGCCTTGCCGCTCGCAGAAAGGCGAGGATGCCCGTCTGTATGCTGCCGTCCAGGCTCTTTCCGACTTCTGCTGCGACCTCCATGTGAATGTCCCGACGGGCAAGGACAGCCTTTCCCTGAGCCAACAATATCCCGACGGCGAGAAGGTTATCTCGCCGGGAACAGTCATCGTAACCTCCGGCGGCGAGGTTTCCGATATCCGCAAGGTGGTCTCCCCGGTATTGGTGAACGACAAGCACTCCTCTCTTTACCACATAGACTTCAGTTTCCAGCAGGCAAAACTGGGTGGGAGTGCCTTCGCGCAGAGCCTCGGCAAGGTGGGAGAGGATGTTCCCTACGGCGACTATAACGACAATCAACTGATGTATGCCGACTATTTCAGCACCTGCTTCAATGCCATTCAGGAACTTATCCATAAGGGGTGGATTCTCTCCGGACATGACATCAGCGCGGGCGGACTGATTACCACCCTCCTCGAGATGACCTTCGCCAACACGAGAGGCGGTCTGCACATCAACCTGCACGGCCTGGCCGACACGGATATCATAAGAACGCTCTTCGCTGAAAACCCCGGAGTGGTCATTCAGGTGAGCGACGAGCACAAGCAGGAGCTACGCGCCTATCTCGAGGACAGCGGCATCGGCTACGCCAAGATCGGCTATCCCACGCCCGGGGAACGCACGCTCGTCATCAAGAAAGACGATTATGAGCACACCTTCGACATCGACACGCTTCGCGACACATGGTATAAGACGAGCTATCTGCTCGATCGCAGGCAGAGCCTGAACGGCATGGCCAAGGAGCGCTACCGGCATTATAAAGGGCAGCCGATAGAAATGAAGTTCAACGCCGGCTTCACCGGCAAGCTCGCCCAATATGGCCTGAGTGCCGACCGGCGACAACCGTCGGGCGTCAAGGCCGCCATTCTCCGTGAGAAAGGCACCAACGGCGAGCGCGAGATGGCCTATTCCCTATATCTCGCAGGCTTCGATGTGAAGGATGTTACCATGACCGATCTCATCAGCGGACGGGAAACACTGGAAGACATCCATATGATTGTCTTCTGCGGAGGATTCTCCAACTCCGATGTCTTGGGGTCGGCAAAGGGATGGGCAGGAGCCTTCCTCTATAATCCGAAGGCCAAGGAGGCGCTCGAAAAGTTCTATGCCCGCAAGGATACGCTCAGCCTCGGCATCTGCAACGGATGCCAGCTCATGGCCGAACTGAATCTCATCAATCCTGAGCACAGGCATCGCGCTCGCCTCGTTCACAACACTTCCCATAAGTTCGAGAGTGCTTTCCTGGGGCTCAGCATCCCTCAGAACGACAGCGTCATGCTGGGTTCGCTGAGCGGAAGCAAGCTGGGCATATGGGTTGCTCACGGCGAGGGTAAGTTCGAATTGCCGGAACCGGAGGAGAACTACAACATCATTGCCAAGTACAACTATGCCGAATATCCGGGTAATCCGAACGGTTCCGACTATCAGGTGGCGGGCATCTGTTCGGCCGACGGCCGTCATCTTGCCATGATGCCCCATCTGGAACGCGCCATCTTCACATGGCAACAGGCCTGGTATCCCCGCAACCACAAGGACGAGGAGATAACGCCGTGGATGGAGGCCTTTGTCAATGCGAGGAAGTGGATAGAGGAAAAGCGATAAAGCACGCATCCCGCTGTTCCCTCCGGAAATGGAAATGGGACAGACGGGCAAGGCATACTTATACAACACAACAAAGAACGGATGGAAGAGTTAATCAACGGCACAGAAAAAAGAACGGACGATATTCCTTCCCTAAAACAGACCGAAATACCATTTTCCGCTGCTGCGGAGAAAGCAGACAACGGTCGACTGGCGAACTATTGGGCCTTCTTCAAGACCTTTTTCAAGATCGGCACCTTCACCTTGGGTGGCGGATATGCCATGATTCCCATCATTGAGAGCGAGGTCGTAGACAAGAGACGCTGGATTGAAAAGGATGAGTTTCTCGACCTGATTGCCATCGCCCAGAGTTGTCCGGGCGTTTTCGCCATCAACATCAGCGTGTTTATCGGCTACAAGCTCCGCAAGCTGAGGGGTGCTCTCTGCACCGCCTTAGGCACGGCACTACCCTCTTTTCTGATTATCCTGCTCATCGCCATGTTCTTCCATGAATTCATGGAGTATGCCTGGGTGGAGTCTATGTTCAGGGGAATACGCCCTGCCGTGGTGGCTCTGATTGCCGTTCCCACCTTCAATCTCGCAAAAGACGCGAAGATCAACCTCGTGAACTGCTGGATTCCCATAGGCAGCGCCCTGCTCATCTGGGCACTCGGAGTGAACCCCATCTATATCATCATCGCCGCAGGAGTTGGCGGTTATCTCTACGGAGCCTTCCTAAAACCGACTGAATAATGATTTACCTTTACCTCTTCATCACATTTTTCGAGATAGGCCTGTTCGGTTTCGGGGGAGGCTATGGCATGCTGTCGCTCATCCAGACGGAGACGGTGATACACCATCATTGGCTCACGAGTGCGGAGTTTACCAACATCGTGGCCATCAGCCAGATGACCCCGGGACCCATCGGAATCAACTCTGCCACCTATTGCGGCTATACGGCCGTGCGCAATGCGGGGTTCGGCAACCTCATGGGAATAGCCGGAAGCGCCACGGCCACATTCGCCCTTGTGCTTCCCTCCTTCATCCTGATGATCCTGATAAGCAAGATGTTCATGAAATACATGGATACGCCTGCCGTACAGAGCGTCTTCACAGGACTCCGACCGGCCGTCGTAGGTCTTCTGGCGGCGGCAACCCTTCTGCTCTGCAATGAGGAAAACTTCAGCTCGCCGATATCCAATCCGTGGCAGTTCTGGATCAGCGTCGCCCTTTTCATCGCCACTTTCGTAGGCACGAAATATGTAAAAGTAAACCCCATCCACATGATTTGCTGGGCTGCCTTTGCCGGATTACTCCTATTATATTAATGGGAAGGCGGCATGAAGGCGGGCATGGGGTCATCCGCAGACCGGAGGGACACGGCAGAAAGAAAGAAGCGGGGCGACAATAATGTCGCCCCGCTTCCCTATATAAGATATCCCTTAGATTTACACACTTAGGCCTGCATACCATGTCGCGCCCTATAACGGGGCATACATGAAGGC
>CAUULA010000040.1:0-22309 GCA_963545855.1 uncultured Prevotella sp. | reverse complement strand
AGATGACGTCGAGTCTCGTGGGCTCGGAGATGTGTATAAGAGACAGCATAAATCCGACGACTATCCCCGCATTTCTTTGGCGAGGATGCTTTCCAGCTCCTCGGCAGAGAGCCGCAGGCGGAACTCGCCCTTTATGGCCACGCTGATGCGGCCCGTTTCCTCGGAGACAACCACGGCTATGGCATCGGAAGCCTGCGAGATGCCCATCGCGGCACGGTGGCGAAGCCCTAACTCCTTAGGGATATCAAGACTGTGGGATACCGGCAAGATGCATCCGGCCGCCTTGACGCGCTTCTTCGAGATGACCATCGCCCCGTCGTGCAGCGGCGAATTCTTGAAAAAGATGTTCTCGATGAGCCGCTGGTTGATGTTCGCGTCGATGATATCACCCGTCTCCACGATGTCATCAAGCGGCGTAACGCGCTCAATGACGATAAGGGCGCCCACCTTGCTCTTCGACATGCTCATGCAAGCCAGCACAATGGGCATGATGGTCTCCTTGTCCTCCCGCTCCGGTTTCTCGCCTTTTGAGGCGAAGAACTTGAATATACTCTTGAAGCGGCGATGGGCTCCGAGATTATAGAGGAACTTGCGTATCTCCTCCTGAAACAGTATGATGAGGGCAATGACGCCCACGCTCACCAGCTTGTCGAGAATGGATCCCAGCAGCTTCATCTCCAGAACATAGCTCACGAAGAGCCATACCACGACGAAGACCATGATGCCGATGAACACATTCAGCGAACGGCTCTCCTTCATCAGGCGATAGATGTAGTAGAGCAACATGGCGACAAGGAGGATGTCGATAATATCTTTTATGCCAAAATCAAAAAACATAGTCGTCTTTCCCTCCACACGGAGAGGGGCTTTTTATGGATTTAAGTGATTGAACAGCTTAACTGCCTGTACGGCTTCCCTCACATCATGCACCCGCAGAATCGACGCCCCCTTCATCAGGGCGATGGTGTTGAGCACCGTAGTGCCGTTCAGCGACTCGTCGGGCGTGATGCCGAGCACCTGATGAATCATGCGTTTGCGGGAGATGCCCGCCAGCAGCGGCAGTTCCATCACCCGCATCTTGTCCATCTCGCCGAGCAGGGCGTAGTTCTCCTCCATCGTCTTTCCGAATCCGAACCCCGGGTCGAGGATGATGTCTTTCTGGCCCAAGTCTCTCAGCCGCTGCACCTCCTGCGCCATCGAGATGAGCATATCGTGGAGATTGCCCTTGACGGACATCAGGATATAGGCCACGTCTTTCTTGGCCACCAACGGAAACATGGCCGGGTCTTCGCCCTCGGAGACATCGTTGATGATGCCTGCCCCGAACTCGTCGATGGCCATGCGAGCCACCTCCGGACGGAAAGTGTCTACCGAGACGACCGCCTCCGGCGCAACTTTCCGTATGGCCGTGAGTGCCACACGCAACCGCTGCATTTCCTGTTGCTCCGTTGCCACCTCGCCGCCAGGCCTCGTGGAGCATGCTCCTACATCTATTATCTCGGCACCTTCGTCGAGTATCTGTCTCGCCCGCGCCATAATCGCCTCCTCGGTCTGCGCGCGACTGCCCGCATAGAAAGAGTCAGGCGTGGCATTCAGGATACCCATCACCACAGGCTTCGACAGCGACAGCAATCTGCCGTTCACATGAATCGTATATTCCATATCACTCGCAAATATACGAAAAATATCTCGCTTACGGCACTCAAGACGCATTTTTTTCATTCTTACGCCCATGCAAGGCACAATAATCCCTCACCGTTACACCTGCCGGAAGGGAACAGGAGACAAGGAAAACCATAGTATATATAAAATATTTTTATTCTTAAATCGTTACAAAATATTTTTAAGTTCCAGCATGCCGATTCTCTCCGAAATCATGAAAAACGGCTTCCGGAATTGCAGATAGCCACCTTTTGCAGAGCTGATAACGGCTATCTGTTTGCCTTTCAACGGCCTTTTGTTCGCCTTTTTGCCGTTATCTACCGCCCTAAAAGCCGCTTTTTACAAGGCGTTTAACGGCCTTTTAGCACCCAGGAAGCAAGGTCAAATTCGCAAGCCGCTGATTCTCAAAAGGTTAGAAAACCTTAAAAACAAGGTCGTTTTGCCCTGACATCAGAGTCGCTACATTCCATGAGGTGCCACGCAAACGATTTTTAGCTTCCCAGACAGCTTTTTGTAATTTATTTTCAACATGCAAATAAAATCACATATAACCGTCCGTTCCTTCCCCGCTCCTGATCGGCACCACCGTCCACGGCCGGCACCCGAAAAGATTTCTGCCCATTTTTCCGCTTCTTCCAGTCGCCGTTCAGAATATTTTTAGTAAGTTTGCAGAAACAAAGAGTACTATTAAACATGAACTGGTTCTTAGAACAAAGCATCGACTATGCATCGCAAAGGTCGTATCTGGACGACCTCTTCAAGGTATATCCGACAATTCCCAATGGCATAAGGGAGATAGACAGGGCCAAGTGGAAACGCGTGGAGGCTGCCTATAACTCGACAGATAATCACGCACTCATAATGAACTTGCTCGATTTAGAGATTTTCCCCATCAAAGACAGTTATGTGGCATTTCTCAAAAAAGACAGGAGCGCACTTGTAAGAAACCCCAAAACCGTAAACCGGCTGGCAGCGGAAATCAGGGAGATAGAGTTGGGCAACTTGTACGAAAAATGCAGTCAGCCTAAAGAAACCAATCGTCAGATCGGACCCATGTTCAAGAACTGGGTAAAGTCAGGTGCTTTAGGATTCCCCACTTTGTGCTTAGAAGACTTCAAAAGCACGAACGGAAATGCCATTTTGAACGCATCCGACAAGGAAATGGAAGACTTCGCAAGACAAAAACTGGACTATACCCACGAGAAAGGTTTAGACTTTCTGGCACGCATAAGCGGGCAGTTTGTCATTGGGGAGGCTAAGTTCCTGTCCGATACAGGCGGTCATCAGAATGCCCAATTCAATGACGCTATCGCAACCCTTGAGAGCCATGCAAATGCCATAAAGATAGCAATATTAGACGGAGTGGTCTACATCAAGGGAAGAGGCAAGATGTACAAGGATGTAACAGGAAGGCATTCCGAGCACAACATTATGAGCACCCTGCTGCTCCGCAGTTTCCTAAATTCCATCTGACGATGAACACTCTTATTAAAGGCGACAACATAGACGCGCTCAAGTTCTTAATAGAGCAAAGGCAACTTGCGGGCAGAGTAGACCTCATCTATACCGACCCACCCTTCGCAACGAATGTAAACTTCACCATCACAGACGGCAGGGCAAGCACCATCAGCAACTCTGCCAAGGGGGATATAGCCTATACCGACAAGCTGCTGGGCAGAGATTTCGTGGAATATATCAGAGAGCGGCTACTCCTCATGCGGGAGTTGCTCTCCGAGAGAGGTTCCATATATCTGCATACGGACTACAAAATAGGCCATTATCTGAAAGTGATGATGGATGAGGTGTTTGGTATAGAGAACTTCAGAAATGATATAACAAGAGTAAAGTGCAACCCAAAAAACTTTAAGAGAATCGGTTACGGGAATATAAAAGATATGATTCTGTTCTATACAAAAACGGCAAATCCTATCTGGAACGAGCCTCTTGAGCCCTATGGCGAGGCAGACATGGCAAGGCTGTTTCCTAAGACTGATGAGGAGGGGAAGCACTATACCACCGTGCCAATCCATGCCCCGGGCGAGACCAGTAATCCGAAAAAGTTCAAGGGGATGCTGCCTCCTGCGGGCCGACACTGGAGGACAAGCGTGGAAATCATGGAGCAATGGGATAAGGAGGGACTGATAGAATGGTCGGTGAATGGCAATCCCCGTAAAAAAATCTATGCCGACCAGAAAGGCGGCAAGCGACTTCAAGACATCTGGACCGACTTTAAAGACCCGCAATACCCCGTCTATCCCACGGAGAAAAACATGGGATTCATAGACCTTATCATACAGACCTCCTCTGATTCCGACAGCATCGTTCTCGATCCCTTCTGCGGTTCAGGAACCACTCTGGAGGCTGCCCAAAGGAACGGCAGAGACTGGATTGGCATCGACAAATCAGATTTGGCAATAGACATAACAAGGAAAAGACTTGAAGCCGGGGAAGGCAACTTGTTCGGGAGTGAGACGGAATTCATCAACTTAAGTACTCCCAAGCCTTAAACTCAATATCCTTCATTAAATATTGAACCATCCGCCCCTCCCCCGCTCCCGGCCGCCATTGTCTTACGCCACCGCTTCCAGAAAAGATTTCCGCCCATTTTTCCGCTCCGACCAGCCGCCGTTCAGAATATTTTTAGTAAGTTTGCAGAAATTTCTAACAGACAAAATGGATATCAAGCAACTGTATAAGCTCTATGAGGAGCACCCCGTGGTAACGACCGACAGCCGTAACTGTCCGGAGGGGAGCATATTCATCGCCCTGAAAGGTGCATCCTTCAACGGGAACAAATTCGCCCAGTCGGCGCTCGAAAAAGGCTGTTCTTATGTCATCGTAGATGAGGCCGAATACTATAAATCGGATGATCCGCGCTATATTCTCACGGCCGACGGCCTCACGACCTACAAGGAGCTTGCCCGCGAGCATCGGCGTCGGTTCCATATCCCGGTCATCGGCATTACCGGCACGAACGGGAAGACCACGACCAAGGAGCTGCTCTCGGCCGTGCTCTCGGAGAAATACAGCGTGCTGCATACAGAGGGAAACCTCAACAACGATGTGGGTGTGCCCCGCACTCTGCTGCAGATCCGAAAGGAGCACGACATCGCCGTCATCGAGATGGGCGCCTCCCATCCGGGCGACATAAAGGCTCTTGTAGACTATGTGGAGCCTACTTGTGGCCTGATTACCAATGTGGGGATGGCTCATCTGCAGGGATTCGGCTCATTTGACGGAGTGAAAAGAACCAAGGGCGAGCTTTACGACTACCTCGAGGCACACCGGTGTCTCCTCTTCCTTGATGTCGGCAACCCGCATCTTGCAAGCATGGCGGCCGAGAGGAAGTTTGCCGCCATAGAGAGATATGCCGCCAATAAGACCGTCGAGGCAGAAATAAAAGGCGATCTTGAGGAATGCGCTCCCTTCCTGAAGTTCACCTGGCACGGAAGCGGCATCGCTCCGCAGGATATCCGGACACATCTCATCGGCGCATACAACCTCACCAACATGCTTGCCGCTATCACCGTGGGACTGCACTTCGGGGTAACGCCGGAGCAGATAAGGCACGCCCTGGAGAGCTATGTGCCCAGCAACAACCGCAGTCAACTCACCGTGACGGCCTACAACAAGCTCATCGTGGACGCTTACAACGCCAACCCCACGAGCATGCTGGCGGCACTGAAGAACTTCGTGTCGATGCGGGTAGACCACAAGATGGCCATCCTCGGCGACATGCGTGAGTTGGGAGAAGCCTCACGGGAAGAGCATCAGAAGATTGTGGACTACCTGAAGACCACCTCGCTGAAACAAGTCTGGCTGGTGGGCGAGGAGTTCATGAAAACCGACTGCGACTTCCGCAAGTTCAAGGATGTGGAAGAGGTGAAACGAGCCATTGCCGCCGCTCCCGTCATCGACCATTATATCCTCGTGAAGGGAAGCAATGGCATCAAGCTCTTCCAGCTGCCGGAATGTCTCTAAGAGACCTCGAGAACAAAAGCCAAGACTTAAAACAGAGAATCATATACGCGACAAACGCCTCGCATATGATTCCTCGTTTCTTTCATATTCTGCACTCCATGGAATCACTCCACCTTCACCTCATCGAGGAAGAACCAGGCCGGATGCCCCACCCCATAGTGCCATGAGGGGCACAGGCCGATGGTCTTTACCACCACACGGATATACCGCGCCGTAACGGGAGAAGGCATCCTCACCTCGCCGGAAACAAATTTGACGCTGGAATCGCGATCCTCGGCAAACTCGTGAGACCCCAGATCGGCGAAGGTCTTGCCGTCTTGAGAACAGCTATAGGTTACGCTCCTGGGCAGCAACACCCATGCCCCCGACTGCATCAGGAAGTCGGTAGTGACACTGCTGAATGTTTTCCGTTCGCCCATATCCAGTACGAAATCGGCATCCTCGCCTTCCCATCCTACCCAACTCTCCACATACGACGCGCCACCATAAAGCCCGTCGGTGAGCACCTTGTCGGCAATAGGCCGATAGCGGGTGGCCGGCGCATGGTTCCACGCCACCCTGGCGCCCGCCGCCTTGTTGCTGTTGGCATGGGACAGGAAGCGTTCCTTATAAAGCCGACAGTAGTCAGGCACAAGATTATTACGCTCGTTGAGCTGCGTGATATGGTATTTCTCGCACCGCATACGGAATGTCTCGAGCTTGCGTTCCACAGCCACCCTGTCAAGTCCGGTCTGCGTGCGGGCTATCTCAAGCTCGCTATACTGTATGGGCAGGCGTGCTATCTGCACCCTCGCGAGGCGCGTGCTATCACCGCGCACGGAAGCCTCTGCCTTGTCGAAGAGCTCCTGATACGCCGCCATGCAATGCCCGTTGAGCATCCCTCGCTTGTGAGAAACGGGCGAGTCATAAATCCAGAGATCGGTATTCGAGGCCAGCAGAGCTCCTTGCAACATCTTTTGGTACTCGTAGAGATACTTGCCCGCCTTGCCATAGTAGCCGTTGAGGAAGACCTCCATCAGCGAGTCGGCATCCAGACTGGGGTTCCACATCAGTTTGCCAAGCATGTAAGCACGCATCTCCGAGAAGTCGGTGCCTCGCTGTCCGTTGACTTGCTCGAAGATCATGGCGGCATGGTTCTTCTTGAAAAGTTGTAGATTCTTTTGCAAGATATGGAAGTTGGGGAAAGGAGCGATCATGTTGTCGAAGTTAATCCCATAGTCCCACACGAAGATATTGTCTGAGATGCGGCCCCAGCCAACAAGCGCCTGCATGAAATCCCGGCCTGACGCGTTGTCCGTGAGCGGTACCTCGCGTTTGCAGTCGATGTCGCAGAGCATGATGTTGACATTGGGCAGCGGCCTCACATGCTTCGGCGGGTGCATGCTGTAGAGGTAGGCAAGGGTAGAGAACTGCCTGTCGGGAAACCGCTTCGCCAGTTTATTGAGGAATCGGATGAGGTTGCCCGAGGGCGAGCCCTCGTATTCGTCCACCGCCCGACATGCCTCACATTGGCAATAAGTGTTGTTGCCGTCGTTCTGGCTCACACTTATCATGGTCTTCCCCGGATTCTCCCTGAAGATGGAATCTATTTTCTGACAGGCCAGTTCGAATACTTCCGGATTCGTCAGGCACCACTGGCTATGCGCCCCCGGCCGCCGTTCGCCGTTCAGGAAGGAATAATATTCAGGATGACTCGCGCCATATACCGAGGCCGGGAGTATCTGGTTAAAGGTGTGCACCCAGAGATCAGAGGCGAACACCTCGCTCTGATGGTTCAGCCTATACCATAATATATAGTCGGGATCTTCGTTCCCATAACTGAAAGTCTGACGGAAACGGAAGGCGGGAACCTCGCGCAACTGCATAGCGGGTAATTCGAGGGTCGACTTGCGGGGGCAGTCGCAGGCCTCGTAAGCCCAATAGTTCACGCCCATATACTGCTCCAGCAAGGTCGCCACACCGTAAATGGCTCCGCGACCGCCGCCCGAAGTGATAGACAGCGAGCCATCGTGGCACTCCAGTTGATAACCATCGGTATCCAAACCTGCGCTCTTACCACCGATGAAGACCCTGTTTCGTCCGACTTTCGACTGCGGCACCAAGGGCAGTCGGATGCCCGAAATGCGCTCGACAAACTTGTTCAGCAACTCGGCAGCCTGCCGGGTCTCGGCGGTCTGGTCAGTCAAGATGATGGCAGCCTTGGCTTTACCGCCTTTCACCAGCACCATCTGCCCGCTCGACGGCATAGGACAAAGGGCAACAAAAACAATCAGGAAGAATCTTACAAACTTTCTCATAAAGGCTAATATATGTGGTACCTCTTGGAGTTGAACCAAGGACACATGGATTTTCAGTCCATTGCTCTACCACCTGAGCTAAGGTACCAAATGTGAAAAAGTGATGCAAAGATACGCTTTAAAAGCCGAATCTGCAAATTTTTCCCTGTAAAAATTCCCTCGTTTCATATTTTTACCGTATCTTTGCACCCGCAATCGGGATGTAGCGCAGTTGGTAGCGTACTTCGTTCGGGACGAAGGGGTCGCCAGTTCGAGTCTGGTCATCCCGACTTTCGCAAGGCAAAGGGAATGGCTCACATTCCCTTTACTTTTTCCGGAGGATTACCGATGGGGGTGCGGAAAAGTATCTCCGGGTCTCCTTTCAGCGACAAGACAAACCCGTTCCATCATGCAAGGGCACGCCTTTCTGCCGTTTTATCCTAACTCGTTACGCAAGGATCCAAACAAGGCAGAAAGTGGAAATAAGCGTTATGTGCTCCTAAAAAACATTAAAAAAGCGGCCCCGAGACCGACAACAGTCCGTCTCTTTCGGTTTTTATGCTTACCTTCGCAACCACAATAAAACAGTCGGCGGCCTCATTACGGTGCGCATGATACCGGGGAAGTATGCCGAAAGACTATTGGGATGAGAACAAGAAATATCATAGATGTTTTCTATGCGTGGATGTTACTACTGACATTCACCACGGTTCTTGCCATCAAAGACTCTCATGTCCACAACTATTCTCATCAGGAAACGGAGCAGGCGGCTACCGGCCACCATGCTTCCATTGGAGAAGACTGCTATATCTGCGACTTCGTCATGCACAAGTCGGCAACTCTAAAGGTTGTGGCCTTCGTCCCCGTAACAACCGTTACGCTGACACACTTCCTTTCGTTCGCTCCGCAAATCGTTTATCGGCACATCGATTCGATAAACGCTCATGCCCCGCCGACAGCAGCCTGAGTCCGCGTCCATATCCACAGGTGTTTTGCCACGATGCGCCCACGACACATCCCTATAGGGGAAAATTGCGGCACATAGGGGCGTAAAGCGCAGACAGGGGATGCCCCTTTCCACCTTATTATATTATGGCAGCCCGGGGCCGGAGCCCTTTGGAGCATGCCATGTCATCATCATTCATTGAAACATGAAGCTACAGAAATATTGCATTATTATGCTTCTGACACTGACATTCGTGCTATTGTCAGTCCCAGTGCCTGCTTCAGCGCAAAGTCAGGCACAGCAGCAGGCAAAAAAGAAAGATACCATCATCAAAGACTCTGTCAGCCTCGACGAAGTGCTCGTACAAGCACGGCGCACAGCCGTAAGTGCCAACAGCGTGAGCGCGCAGATCGACGACGCCACCATCCACCGCTGTCTGGGCAAGTCGCTGGCCTCGATGCTTGAGAATGTGAGTGGAGTAAGCTCCATACAGACGGGCACCATCATTGCCAAACCCGTGATTCAGGGCATGTATGGCAACCGCATCCTGACCATCAACCAAGGCGCACGGCTCACCGGGCAACAGTGGGGAGCCGACCATGCTCCCGAGGTTGACCAGAACAGCTCGTCGACCATCGAGGTGGTGAAAGGCGCAGAGTCGGTGAAATACGGTGCCGAAGCTCTGGGCGGAATCATTGTTATGGAACGAAGGGAGCTTCCCTTCGGGCAAGACCGTATCGGCGGCTCGCTCACTTCGCTTTACGGAACCAACGGCAAGCGCTACTCCCTCTCGGGCAACATCGAGGGCACCCTGCCCTTCTGCAAGGACATCGCATGGCGGCTACAGGGCACCTACAGCAATGGGGGTGATCGCAAGACGGCCCGTTACTTGCTCAACAACACCGGCATGCGGGAAAACGATTTCTCCCTGAATACCGGCTATCGGCACGGCCGCCTGACCATGGAGGCCTGCTACAGCCTGTTCGACCAGAAGCTGGGCATCATGCCGAGCGCGCAGATGGGCAGCGAGGATGTCCTGAAGAAGCGCATCGAGCTGGGACGCCCCATAGAGACCGACCCCTTCAGCCGCCACATCGATTATCCGAGCCAGCATATCACGCACCACACGGCCATCGCAAAGGCGGCATATGACCTGGGCAGATGGGGACGCATGACCTACCTGCTGACCTATCAAAACGACAAGCGCACCGAGAACCGCATCCGCCGCATGAACCACTCCAACATTCCGGCCGTGAGCCTGCATCTCAACTCCCTGCAGAACAGCCTGAAATGGAAAACCGCCTATGGGGCATGGGGCACGGAGGCGGGAGCCGACTTCGCCCACACGGAAAACCACAGTCAGGCCGGCACGGGCGTGGTGCCCGTGATTCCGAACTACACGGAAAGCACCCTCGGAGTATATGCTATACAGAAATATGGCTACGACCGATGGGGGGCAGAGCTTGGTATCAGGTTTGACGGACAGCGCACCAAGGCCGCAGGATACGACTGGACGGGCAACTTCTATGGAGGTCAACGCTCGTTCAGCAACCTCACTTACAGTCTCGGAGGCCGCTATCAGGCCACCCGGCATCTGTCTATAGTCTCCAATTTCGGCCTGGCCTGGCGAGCCCCGCATGTATACGAGCTCTACAGCAACGGCAACGAGCTGGGCTCGGGCATGTTCACCATCGGCGACTCCACCATGACCTCAGAACGCAGCTACAAGTGGATCACCTCCCTGAGATACAGGTCGCAGCGATTTGAGGCCACGCTCGACGCATTCCTGCAATGGATAAACAACTACATCTACGATGAGCCCACCCACGAGACCACGGTCGTCATATCAGGCGCTTATCCCACCTTCCGTTACAAGCAGACCAAAGCCTTCTTCCGAGGCATCGACGCCGACCTGCACATAAAGCCCGTCAACTGGCTTGAATACCACTGTCTCGCCGCCCTCATCTGGGCCAACGAGCGCGCCACCGGCAACTATCTGCCCTACATTCCTTCGGCACGGGTGAACAGCGAGCTTACCTGGAAACCCGAATGTCCCGGCGGCCACGAGCCATGGATCACGCTCAAACACCGATTCACAGCCAAGCAGAACCGGTTCAATCCCGCCACCGACCTCATCAGCTACACGCCTCCGGCCTATAATCTCTTCGGTCTTGAGGCCGGTATCAGCTTTCCCCTCAAAGGGCGGCAGAAACTCTCCGCCATGGTGGCGGCCGACAACCTGCTGAACAAAGAATACAAAGAATACACCAACCGGGCACGATACTACGCCCACGACATGGGGCGCGACATACGCCTCAACCTCAACTGGACATTCTGACTCCCCTCTCAAGAAACGGCAATCAACTCAAAACAGTACAAAGATTACAGTAATTGAAACAAAAAAACAACAGAACAACCCTTTAAAATTATCAGAAATGAAAACAAAGAAAATGAAGACAACGGCACTTATGCTTCTTTGCGGAGCTATGCTTACATTAGGTTTCACCGCATGCAGCGACGACCCTAAAAAGCCGGAGAACGAGATAGGAAACAAGCTGCACGAGGATCCTGCCAAGGTGGAGCTTACTCTCGTGGACTGCCACCTGCATGCACAGTGGGACGATGTACAGGAGCACGGAGGCCCCCACCAGAACCCCGACACCGAGGCCAAGCACATCAAGAGCGTGCAGAAGATAATCTGGCAACTGAACCCCGCCACCAAGCAGTGGGAGTTCAGCAGCGAGGGACAAAAGAAATTCTATGTCCAGAAAGCCCCGTGGTATGACGGCATGCCCGCCCCCGTCTATCTGCTTTTCATTAAATACTATAATGCGGCGGGCAAGGAAATCACCGACCAGTTCCAGACCGAGGACCAGCGTAAGATTCACCAGCACTTCTTCATGGCGGAGGATGTCAAGACCTTGTCGGGCGGAAAGGTCGAGGCAGACGACCAGGAGACCCAGAAACTCTTCGACTACCTATACTGCGATACTGACCCATGGAACAAGACCACCAAGGAAGGTGCAAAACTTATTGGTAAAAAAAGCCCCACAGGATTCAAGGGCGTGCTGCGCTTCCTCAAGACCCGCAAGAAGTTTGACATGCACATCAAGCTCTACCACGGATACAAGTCGAAGTTCATTGACGGAGACAAGACCAGTCCTTACTATAAGCCCGATAACCGCTTGTATCAGAACGGAACCTTCGATATCGACTATAAGATACCCTTCGTGATCTATATGGATCGGGACGACACCAGCAAAGTGAATCCGAAAATAAACGGAGATACCGACCTGAGCAAGCTCTCGGAGGAGGACCTCGACGACGATAGCAATGAGGTTATAAATAATCTGGCGGACGCCTTCAATCTCACCTGGCATGAGGCCTTGGAGGAATATGTGAACTTTGTCTACAAGAAAAAGTCCCACTCCGAGAAGGGATACTGGCTGTAAAAGCCGGAAATGCCGTCAGGCCCACACACACCATCCTCCTCTCTGCAAGGCGAGGAGGATTTTTCGTGCCCACGCCCTATGCACTCCGGACAAGAGAAAGCCGCCGGCAATACTCGTCCTCCCCACAAACAATCCTCCCGGCGGCAGCCTCTCCGACTCACGAGAGGCATGTGTGCGGAAATTACAGACAGCGTGTAACACGATTACACGCTGTCTGTAACCCTATTACACACGGCTTGTAACATTCCCACCGGCGGCCTCCTTGCCTTCAGGATGCCACATGCCGGAGTCTCATTTGCCCATATCCCCTCGTCGGGCAGCCACAGGAAAAGGGGCGGCCTCTCCATGAGACCGCCCCTCCGGGGAATTCCAACCTAAAACTTACCTTACGGATTAATTGCGTTCCGACACAATAAAGTATCCCGTATGGAGATAGTTGTCCTTAAGCGTTGACATGATGCCCCACACAACGCCACCCTCACGCTTGAGTATCTCAATGTCGACCGGCTCATAGACAGACTCTTCCGCTCCCCAATCAAACTTGGCCACGAGCTTGCCGTTGCTCTTCTTGCCGACGGAAAGATCGCCCGTGAAATATGCCAAGCAATAGTAATTGCCATAATAATCCCATCCGGCACGCTTCTTCCCGTCTACTTCCGAGATCGTGCAAGGACCATATCCGTCAAAATTCTTCTTACCGTCCCATGTGATAATCTTCTCCGTAGACTTCATGATTTCAGCCTTCTCTTCGTCCGTGAAGGGGATCTCGGTTACTGAGACGGTAACGGAGATGGACTGGCTAAGTCCCATCATATCCGTTATTATAATCTCAGTAGAGCCCGCCGACAGCCCCTGGATAATGATGACACCATTCTTGGTAATATCCCACACCTTGGCTATCTCGGGATTTTTGCTTTCCCATTTATAGCCACCATTTCCACCTGTTACCGACACCCTGGCCGTCCCAAGGGTATGGCCAAGCTTCAGGCCTATGGCAACATCGGTCTTTTCAAGATTTATCTTGAAGTACATCGATTTCACCAACACGCGCTTGTAGCCGCCCGAGGCATCTGAAACCACGATTCCGGTAATGCCTTTTTTCCGGCTGGTTACCGTAATGACATTTCCGTTTATCTCTCCCGATGCGACCCCGGGGTCTTCGTTGATCACCTTATAGTCGCCTCCGCCATCTTTAATGGTAAGGGTGGCGGTCTCGCCTACAGGCACCTTGACGGTATCTGTATCAAAGGTCAAGGTGCTTTTTTTCATAGGAGTCGGTTCGACCGGCTTATCCTCGTCACTGCTACATGCAGTAAAACCAAACGCAAGCGCAATTGACGCCAATGCTAAAAATAAATATCTTGTTTTCATCTTCATCTTTTGATATTCAGTTTACCAATCTTTCTCATAAACACCATCTTGCTTGACATTCTCACCAAAGAACGCCATAGACACCGTATTAAGAGCATACATAGGGGTACGCTTAGGAGAGAGTGCGAAGAACATCGTACCTCCATAACCATTTTTCTTAATATTCTGATAAACACTCGCAGACGACGCATAGCCACGCGCGCACTCGATAGACCCCAGAATCATGCCTGTCTTAGGCATGCCCGGATAGTTGCCGCTTAGGTCGTAAGTACCGCCATAATCGTGAATTCCATAGTCTATAGGCTGTATGTCCTCTGTCTGAGAACAACTTTGCGTACCGCTATACACATAAGCTTCCACCAACTTGTCCGGCATTTGCCTCTTGCACTCATAAGCCAAGCGTGGGAAGTTATTGTAACCTACGAAGCCCGGATAGTTGCCCGGCTTGGAATACTCGTCGTCGAAGAATACGCCGTCAAGACCATAAGCCTCGCAAACAGCCTTAAGTTCGGCAGCGAACGCCTTGCATCCCTCATCGTTGAGATTGGTAACAGCAGCGCGGTCGTGGTTGCCGAGAATGCCGAGAATCACCTTCATTCCCTTCTGCTGAAGAGGCTCAAGGTATTTTTCCTTGTACTTCAGGCACTGGGTAATATTCTCGTTATTATAATTATACACCTCCTGGGTCTCTGGATTATAGTTGATATTTCCAGAAAAGAGAATTACCTGGTCAAAGAAATACTTGCCGCTGTTCTCAAGTGTAAAGCATAAATTATACAACGGGTTGGCATCGTTGATTTCCATACAGCTGATCACTTGCAGCCCGTTTTCCTTATGGCAGTTAGGCATCTTGGTGATGTCGCGTACGAAAAGCACGAACTCTCCCTTGTCTTTAGAGGTCTGTGCGTCGGCACCTGTAACTTTCAAGGGAATAGCGTAGATACCGTTTTTCTCAAGGTTGTCGGCAGATGTATAGCTCACTGCTACAGCCGAAGACTTCGTCTCGCCGACAGCAATGGTCGCATTCCCTCCTATCCTAACGAGGTTTTCCGGAAGCGGCTCAAAGCTTGTGCCGTGAGACATGTTATAGTTATTCAGTGCCGTAGCATCGTAAGCGATGGTATAGGTCTGTGCTTTTGCAGGCGCATCGGTAACATTCACATAAAAGTCTGTAGACCCTTTCTCATTGAATATCAGCGAGTCTTGATTGCTGAGACCGTATTTATCCGTAAGGAAGGCCAGACTGCTGCCCGCCTTCTGATATTGGTCTTCGCTCACCCCTGCAACATCAATAGAATCTGAGCAAGAGACCATAGAGCCAAATGCCAGCAGGGAAAACGCCAATGTCTTAATATTATTCAAGTTCATAGTTCTTCTTGTTTTCTTTTTGTGCATTCAAAAATTAATTTGCCGCAGGTAATGAAACTTTCTTCCAAGTGAGCTGAGCACGCCTGGCAGTAAGATTATTGCCATTTCCAGAGTAATCTTTCACTATATAAGTGGACTGATCATCAAACTTCCAGTAAGCGACAAGTCCCGGATTTGCAGGATCGACGGTATAGATATGATTGGCAATCTCGTCCGCCGTGCGTACTACATCCCAGACACGAGCCTCTGAAATACAACCATTCAAATCGCGCCCGTCCTCATAAGACTTCCCTATAAGGAAATTACGATCAAATCCATTACCGAGAATACTGATACTGCATGAGAACGAGGTCTCTGCCATCAGATGGCCATTGACATAAACCTTCATCTCTCGAGTGTCGCTATCGTAGGTAAGAGCCACATGCTGCCACCTGTTGGTCTGCAGCTGGAGCTTGGCATCGGTAAAGTTGCCGTTTGAGGTAGCAATCTGAATCTGGTTGTCCGGCACGCCAGCATCACCGATACGCATGAGGAATCTTCCCTCAATACCCATTACGGTCGAAATAAGCTGCCCAAACTCACGGGGATAAATGAGTGCCTCCATGGTAATCTTCCGCATACCGGATACACGATCGGCATTTTTCCAAGGATATATCTCAAGATAGTTATCCTGAATATCGGCGACCACATTGATGAGCGCTCCTGCCTTGAACACATAATAATAATTCTTGGCAGAGGCAAGCAGATCTATATCGCTTGTCTGTATTGTTACGGGAAGCACATAGACAACGCTGCGGTCGAGACCGCCGAGCTTTTGGAAGTTAATGGAAGCTTCCGTACTCTTTACGTTTCCCTCATTGATGAGCAACTTGCTTTCTATTACTTCATAGCATGAGTCAGGCAGCAACTGTGCAGACGCATAGTAAGCTTTGTTATAGGTGTCTAAGAGAGACTTGTCTACAACAGCTTTTGCGTTGATGGGCTTCTCTGCAGGACGAGGAGTCGCGATGGTAAGAGTTTTAGTGATAACTCCGGCCTCACCCTTGATGATAGTTTCTGAAGACATCGATGGGGCATCAATAAATGCCTTGTTGTCGAAATTTTCTTCTTTGTCACTCTGGCAAGCCCCCAACAGGAACATGGCGGCCAGAAACGGCAGATATTTAAACATCTTCTTCATTTCACTTTACTTTTTAACGGTTGGATTGACAATAGAGATTGCCTTGCGGACAACAGGATAAACGAAATTAGCATGGTAATAATCATTGTTGATATTATCCAAAGCTAAGCCCGCCATCTTATAGGAAGAGTGCTCTGAAGCGACAAACCTCGCTGCTCCGAGAGCAGCATAAGTTTTCCCCCAATAGCCGGTCTTCGTATCCGTATTATCCAAAGAATAGAGAGATACGAGAGGAATCAGCTTATTCGCCGGGACACCCTCCACCGAGGCCTTGTTCATGTTATAAGTAACACCTCCTGCATTGGTAGCGTCCATACATGGAATAATAATATAGCTGGCAAGTTCGAGTATGCTCTTGTCCTCGACATTCTGAGGCCTGCCTGCCAGCACGAGTGTCTTATCGGCATGACGATTTTTCCAATCCTTGGCAATACCGAGGAAATCATTTTCAAGAGCGATGGCCTCGCTCTTCTCCTCTTCACTCATATAGATCTTGGTCTTGGCAGAGAAAGTCATTACAATACCGTCATAGCCAAACTGCTCACAAAGAGCGAGACGAGCCTGAACCGTATCTACAAGATAGGTGTTGAAGTCGGGAGTGAAAGGCTTGCCTTTATTCTCCGCATTCTCTTCAAAAGCCTGCTTCGCTGCGTCATAAGCATTCTTAATGGTAAAAAAACTAATCTCGTAAAGAGTCTTGATACCTTTGTCTTCCTTGATTTTAGTAATTTCAGAAAGTTCACGAGTATTCAAGTTTGCGGGACTTGACAACACAAGATAGTCCAGACTATCAGGAATGGCAATTATGCTCTGCCCCTGTGAGGCCGGATTCTTGGCACTATTGTCAAACCAAGCAAATATCGCTTTATGATTTCCTGCCTTATAACTTCTCAAGTTTGCAAGGTAGCTGGCGTAGAGTTCTGTATTCTGTTTCTCAATGCCAGGTTCATTGATATCTACAGATTCAATATCCGTATCACAGCTCCCCATGAAAAAGACAGCAGCAAGACAGAACATTGAATATGCTGTATTCTTAATTATATGTTTCATTTTATATACTTTTTAATCTTTGTCTACTTTGCCAGCCACACATCGGTTGCCATGTTGTCCGGACCGCCGAGCAATGTGAGAGCTGCGTTGTAGTTAGTTAGGTTATTGATGCGTTCTTCCTGTGGATAGTAAAGACGACGAGCACCACGCTCCGTACTTACAACTCCACCACTATTATTCACAACGACAGGCATCAACTTAGGATAACCCGTGCGGCGATATTCGGTCCAAGACTCCTGCCCCAATGGGAAATTAGCCAGCCACTTCTGGGTGATGATGCGTTCAAGGTTTGTATCTGTGGACGCATTGCTATCCCATGCTATGGTTATGGATGAAACGGTACCGGTATAGGAGTTCTGACCAACCGGATCGGTATAGACCGCGGGTGTACTTGTATTGTCTGCCAAATAATTTTCCACGCCGTTTGCCCCCCACTGTCCAAAGGAAAGGCGAATGCCCTGCTCATAGAATTCTTTTGGGGTACCACCCATGCTCCAACCGCGTAAAGCACCTTCTGCACGGAGAAAAGCCACCTCTGCGGCATTCATCCAAAGGAGCTTGGAACCAGTAGACACTTTATAGTTTGAATACATATTGGCTATCTCCTGCCCAGGAATATTGATTCCTGTACGGAGACCATGGAAGCCATTGACAGCATTTGCAAAAGTTGATTGCGTAAACATAGCGGAGCGGCGAGGATCCTTATAGCCATTCATATAACTTGTGATATCAGCACCGACACGAGAATCCCCGTGATTATTTTCTACTCCATTATACTCATGCATAACAACATAGAAAGGATTGGTACTGGATACCGACAATTCTGCATTGTCGTCATTGACGGTCATCACGCCCACCTCTTGACTTACGGCTTCTTCCGCCATCTGCTTAGCCTTGGCTGGAGCAACCTTGGCAATGTGGATGGCTAAACGAAGCTTCAGCGAATTGGCGAACTTAATCCACTTCTCTACCTTGCCTCCATACACACGATCGGCCTTCGGGCTGAAGTCGTTAGTACGATTGGCCGTCAGATTTGTGATTGCGCTATCAAGCTGGGCAAACATGAGATTGTAGACATCCTCCTGCGAATCGTAAGGAGCCGTAATCTTGCCGTCAGCACCTACCTTAGAATAAGGAATAGGGCCATAGGCATCAGTTATACGATGAATACCAGCAACCTTTATAATCTGGGCGACAGAACGAGGAACAACATCCTCTGTTACATTATACACTTCATTGCTATAGATGAAGAGTTTGGGAACGAAATCATTGAAGAGAACACGATCCCAACCATTCTCCGGACTGTACTGGGCAAAGTTCTTGCCAGAGAAACCAGGATTAGAGTCAGAGATATAGCCTCCGTAGGAGCCGCCGCAAAGACATTCCGTGTACTGGTTGGTATTCACATCGGTAGGTATCACCCAACTTTCAAGATTAATGAGAGCGGCACTTAAGCTATAAGCATCACGCTGCATCTCTTCCTTAGTAACAGCATACGGATCCTGATTATATTCCCCATAGCTGTTTGTGCAACCTGTAGAAGTAGACAAAAGTACTGCTGACAGGCCTGCCAATAAAATATTTTTTATTTGTTTCATTGCTTCACACATTAGAATTTGAGTTTGATATTGAAACCAAGGTTTCTGGTGCTTGGCGTCATGAACTTGTCTATACCCTGATAATAATTACCGGTGGTAGCCGTCGTCTCAGGATCGAAAGGAGCCTTGCAGTAGAACATCAACAGATTACGACCGACGAGAGACACGGTGAGATCTCCAAGGCCAAAGAAGATGTTCTTCTTGAAGGTATAACCCAGGCTTGCTTCCTGCAAACGCACATTAGTAGCGCTATATGTATAATACTGTGGGATTCCGTCGCTGCCACCAATTGTCGTATACCATGTTTCCGGGTTCACATAGTTCTGCCCGCCATTCACGGAAATCCATCCCTTGTCGCGGGCATCAGCCGTAGCTTCCGACACACCATAATAGTCAAGATTAGCCTGAGTAGCAGAATAAACGATGCCACCGAAACGAGCCGAAACCATGAAGCCAAGATTCAATCCTTTCCAAGAAAAGTCGTTGTGCCATGCCATATTGCTTTTTGGGAAAATAGAACCCAGCTTGATATCCTCCACATTAGAATTCTTGTAAACCTTGCCGTCTGAATCTACATAAACCTTACCGTTGCTGTCACGCTGGACATCGGCGAGAGAATAGAGATCACCCAAGGTGCCGCCTTTCTTCAAGATGAAGTGGGCAGAGCCCAGGCCGCCCTCGTCAAGCTTGTCTACCGTAATCAGAGTTCCTGTCTCCGGATGCACATAGCCCGTAACGAGTTCGTTGATCTTATTGCGGTTCATGCTAAACGTATAGTTGCTGGACCATGAGAAATTGCCCCATGTATTGCTGTAGCCTACTGCCAACTCTATACCGCGGTTACTTACATCACCCGTCTGGATATACATCTTGCTATAACCGGAAGATGCCGAAATCTTCGGATCGAAGGTCTGGTTATAGGTCTTGGTCGTATAATAGGTAAAGTCGATATTGAAGTGCTTGAACAGGCGCGCCTGCAGACCGAACTCCCATGAGTCCGTGCGCTCCGGTTTCAAGTTATACATGGGATAAGTCGTCTGACTGCTCCATTGCTTCTTGTTCTCATCCCAAGTATACTTTGGATTCGCATACCAACGGGGGAATGAAAGACCCACCGATGCAAATGATGCACGAACCTTCAGATAGTTTATCTGCTTAGGGAGGGCAAAGGTCTCGGAAATAATCCAGGAGCCACCGACAGAAGGATAGAAGAACGACGACTTGTTGGAGTGGGGACCCGCCAACATAGAAGGCCAGTCGTTACGACCTGTCAATGTAAGGTAGAACTGACTTGCCCAGCCCAGCTCAATACTGGCAAAGAGAGACTTTGTCTGGTCGTGGAATCCCGACTGCTCCGGCATGAGACGGGCACGGTTTATCTGTGCCACGGTGAATACATTCGGAATAAGGTTCTCGTCCAGCGGACCTCTGTTGCCCAGCAGATTCTGCTTCATATCAGAAAGGGACACGCCGACATTGGCAACCAGCGAGAGCCTGTCTTCGAGGAAACGCTTGTTCACATTAGCCATCACATCGCCATAGGTCTGCTTATTGTCAGACTTTTGAATGTTATACATACCGTTGTTACTACCCGTAAGGGTCATATTGGTCGTGGCATAGAACTTCTCCTCATAGGTGTTGGTAGAATTATCGATGCGAATACGGGCAGCAAGGCTCAGCCAATCAGTAAACTTATACGACAAGCCCGCATTCATCATATAGCGATACTTTCTATTGGTGCGAGGCGTGCGATAATTGATCCAATATGGATTCTGACCTACCAACTCACTAATCAAACCATTCCAGTTCTGGGTATAGATCTTGCGAGTAGTGTCGTAATGCTCAAACATGGCCATATCCTGATAGTCGTTGCCGCGCGGATAGAGATAGGCCGTTACCAACGGGTTGTTGTAAACTCCTTGGTTTGTCATATTACGGTCATTCTGTATGATGTAGCTTGCACCAATATCAAGAGTCATACGATCGTTCAACAGACTCGTAGTGTTGCGCACCGTGAAGTTGTAACGATTATATTTGTTATTAGGAACAATTCCGGCAGACTTCAAGGCACTTGCCGAGAAGAATGTCTGGTTCTTCTCCGTACCCGTAGACATGGTGAAAGCTTCCGTTGTCATGATACCCGTCTTGAAATAATCGTCTATCGGATCATACCCCATATAGTTACTTTCGTTGAGCAACTTTCCCCAGCTGTATGACTCGACACCGCTGTCGCGAAGGCCTGAGCCCGTACCATACTTGTTCTGGAATTTTGGTGTACGGAAGGCTGTGGAGAACTCCGTATTCTGAGACACGGTGAACTGCGTATGCCCAACACTACCTTTCTTGGTGGTAATAACAATGGCACCATTAGACGCCTTCTCACCATAAAGAGCGGCCGCGGCAGCACCCGTCAAGACAGACATCGACTCGATATCCTCAGAGTTCAAGTCAGCAATTCCCTCTGATGTACCGGAAGAGCCGAACACCGTAGAACCCTCACCGCCTGTATTCAACATAGGAATACCGTCGATGACATACAATACATTACTTGACTGCATGATAGAACGGGTACCGCGCATCACCACCTTTGATGCACCACCGGCACCGGAAGAAGAAGCATTGATGTTGACACCAGCCACCTTACCATTCAAGGAATTGATAAAGTTGGCATCTTTGTTTATTGAAAGCTCATCGCCCGCAACCTGCTGTACATTGTAAGACAGCGCCTTCTGCTCACGCTTGATGCCCAGGGCGGTAACGACCACCTCGTTCAATTCCTTGGAATCCTCCAAAAGAGTCTGGTCGAGCTGACTGCCGTTCGCACGAGCTTCCTTTGTCGTAAAACCGATGTAAGAAAACTCAAGCACATCGCCACGATCGGCATTGATGCTGTAGTTACCATCTAAACCGGTAACCGCGGCATTGCTTGTTCCCTTCACCTTCACGGTAACGCCAATTAAAGGATTGCCATTGGCATCAAGCACCCGTCCTTTCACCGTCTGCCTCTGGCTCGGCTTTCGGGTCTGCTGAGACTCAGACTTAGTAATAATGATATGACGGCCAGAGATGGAATACTCCAAGCCCGTACCATTCAGCATCGTGCCGAGTAGTGTGCTGAGCTTCTCTGATTTTGAATTCACCTTCACCTGCTTTGCAAGGTTCAAGGTGTTCTGCCCGTAATCTACGGACATGTTAGTTTGTTTCTCGATAGCGCTGATAAGCTGACGGACGGTGGTAGTTGTCTGATCCAGTTTCACCACCTGATTCTGTCCCATCATGCCGACAGACATCGAAAGAAATAAAACTAAAAGAAGGGTAATTCTTTTCACTTTTATTGCTTTAAGGTAATTAATAATGTTTGTTTTCATAACATTTGTATGAGAATAAAGTTAGTTGAGTTCACTAATAGTTTAGGTTTAATTGCT
>CAUULA010000039.1:0-22338 GCA_963545855.1 uncultured Prevotella sp. | reverse complement strand
CTACACTCGACTAGTCGTCGGCAGCGTCAGATGTGTATAAGAGACAGTATACAATGAGAAGAAAAGGCTGAAATATCGCCGCATAGTATTGGCGATATTGGGAGCCGCGGCCTCTCTCCTGCTGTTGGCTACAGCAACCCTGCACCTTGTCAAATCCAGCAATGGTTCTGCCAGCCAGACGGCCTCATACGCACCCGGCAGGGAAATACAGCAGGTTTCCCTACAGGTTCCTATTGGCGAAAAAATGACCATCATGCTGAGTGACGGCACAAAACTCATAGCCAATTCCAACTCTACCGTAAAGTATCCCAAGGTGTTCTCCGAGAAGACGCGTGATGTATATGCCAAAGGAGAAGTCTACTTTGAGGTCGCCCACGATAAAGGCCATCCCTTTATCGTGTACTCCGAAGGCTTTAACCTCAGGGTGCTCGGCACCAAATTCGCCCTCTGCAATTATAACACAAAGAAATCGAATGTCGTGCTTGTGCAGGGTTCTGTAGAGGTTACCACTAAAAACCGGGACAAGGTAAGAATGCGTCCGAACCAGCTTGCCGACATTATCGATGGCAATATCAGCGGCCTTTCCGAAATTGATGCCAAAGATTATATCAGCTGGCTTGACAGTGTCATGGAGCTCCATGGCGACAATCTGCAGATGGTGATTGAACGGCTGAACAATTACTATGGGACAGATATAAAGGTAAAGGCCAGCTGCCAGTCTAAGCTATACGGCAAACTGGTCTATCAGAAGAGTGTGGACGATGTCGTGGGAATCATCAATCAAATTACGGGCACGCACACTCACATCAGTAACGGCACCGTCCAGATATCTGAATAAAAGAGCACTCGGCACAAGCTAATAACACTATACAAAACCTAATAACCTAAACAAACCAATAACTCTCATGAACAAGGGGGCTTTGCGTTTCATAATCAAGGCACATCTCGGTGCCGTTAATACGGGTAAGTATTTCATCATGCTGATGTGCCTGCTGACGGCATCCAATCTTCTATCCGCCAAAAACATAACCGTAAGTTTCACCCCGGACACCATCCGTGTATTGAGAAATCCGCTGAACGGCTGGATAATGTACCTAGGAAGAACCTGGGACTCTGACTTCTGGGAGGAACAGGGATATGATAACATGCCCGCCGGAGCTTTGTCCGTCCGTGTTTCTGATTTTGCCAGTACTTGCTATGTGCGTACGAGTTGGAGCTCGATGGAACCGGAAGAAGGCAAATATTTCTGGGAAGACAAGAGTTCCAGACTGTACAAGCTATTCCAGAGCATACGCGCAAGGAGGATGAAACTTGCTTTCCGCATCGTGGTGGACAGCAGGGACCAGGGCCAGAATACCCCACTATTTGTAAAGGAAGCCGGCGCACAAGGCTTTCTGGATTCCAACAACAGCAAGCTTTGGTCGCCTTATCCGGACGATCCGGTATTCCAGCAAAAGTATGCCAACTTCATCCGTGCTCTGGCAGAAGAATATAACAACCCCGATGTCGTTGACTTCATTGATGCCTATGGATTAGGCAAATGGGGTGAGGCACACGGCGTGAGATACCAGGACTATCGCCACAAGAAAGCAGTTTTTGACTGGATAACGGATTTATATTCGCAGTCCTTTACCCGGATACCACTCGCCATCAACTATCATCGGCTGGTAGGAGACACCATTAGCTGGGCCGACCCTCATCCGGAAAGTGAGATGCTGTTGGAAGAGGCCATCGGCAAGGGATACAGCCTTCGGCACGACGCCTTCGGGATGACCGGATACTATCAGCAGTGGGAGCAGGACTTTGTCAGGAAATGGAACTTCCGCCGTCCTGTCATCATGGAAGGCGGCTGGATTACCGGCGGCCATCATCGCTATTGGATAGACCCATCCGGAGCCTATCGGCAGGGGCATTCAGAAGATGTACGCCGCGAGGAATACCAAGAGGCGCGAAACGCACATGTCAACATGATGGACTTTAGGGTCGGTGACGAAACCCACTCCTGGTTTGCCTCGGCTTTCGATTTGGTAAAAGCATTCGTCAAAGAGGGCGGCTACCGTCTCTATCCGTCTCAGGTCATAGTGCCGGACAGAGCCAAGAAAAATCAGTCGCTGACCCTGAGCAGCGTGTGGAACAATCTTGGCTGGGGATATTGCCCTACCAACATTCCCCAGTGGAATCAGAAATATAAAGTGGCCTATGCCCTGGCCAAAGGGCAAAGTATCTGCAAAGTGTTTGTCGACGACAAGAGTGATCTTTCGGAATGGTTGAAGGGCAAGCCTACAAAGTGTTCCACGACCATAATGCTGCCAGACCTTGCTCCGGGCAAGTACCAATGGCTAACAGCTCTGGTAGACACCACGCAAGGCAATACGCCAGGACTTGAGGTAGCCCTACCTTCCGAAAAAACCTCCAGAGGATGGGTGAAAGTCTCCACATTGAAAATCAGATAACAAATCTAAACAACACAAACTAACTTTATGAGAAAAAAAACAATCTTCACCTTCAACAGTAAGAGCATGACAACACTATGTCTGCTGGGACTTCTTTCGGTCTCATCGCCTGCTGCCGCCTCAGAAATCACCTTAGACCTTACAGGTGGCATGTATGTCTTAGATGCTGACCAGACAACGATCAAGGAAGTGCTTGATTACATCGAGTCAAAAAGCAAATATGTCTTTGTATATGACCAGAATGTAAAAAAGCGTCTTGGAGAAAAGCTCTCTTTATCACTAAAAGGAAAAAGCGTCGACGACCTGCTGTCAGAGTTATGCAGCAAGACCAGGCTCCATTATGCCATTTCCGGCAGACAAGTTACCATAAAAAACTTGGAGCCCCAACAGGAAGGCAGGGCAAAACCTACAAAAAAGGTGTCCGGTACGATAAAGGATACCAATGGTGAATCCCTGATTGGGGCAACCGTCAAGATAAAAAGCAGTAACTTCGGCGTTATAACAGACATCGACGGTCATTATTCCATCGATGTCCCAGAAGGTTCTACGCTTGAAATCAGCTATATCGGCATGAATCCACAACAGATAAAGGTTGGCAATCGCAGCAACTATGATGTGGAGATGGCCGAGGACAGCAACATATTGGACGAACTGGTTGTCATTGGTTACGGCACCGTGAAAAAGAAAGATCTCACGGGAGCGGTGGCAGCCGTAAAGGGCGATGAACTCGTCAATAAGCGCACGACCCAGCTTTCCAGTGCCTTGCAGGGCTCGCTCTCCGGTGTCATGGTACGCAGAAACAGCTCCGCTCCAGGATCTGGTGCGAGCAGCATCCATGTAAGAGGCGTAACCACGATTGGAGACTCTTCTCCCCTGATTATCGTTGACGGGGTTGAAGGTTCGCTCGACTATGTCAATCCAAATGATGTGGAGAGCGTTTCCGTCCTCAAGGACGCCGCCGCTGCGAGTATCTATGGTTCAAAGGCTGCAGCAGGTGTCATTCTCGTTACCACAAAGCGCGGAAATGAAACCGGGAAGATTGACCTTAAATATAATGCCGAGTTCGGATGGGAAATCCCGACCCGTCAACCCAGCATGGTGGGGGTTACTCGTTATTTGGAGATGAACAATGAGCTCCAGTATAACGACAATCCCTCCGGTGGATTCTTCCAAGTCTATACTGCAGACCAGACAAAAAACTGGATGAGGTACCACGAGACTGATCTGAACAACTATCCGGTATCTGACTGGAAAAGACTGATTCTTAAGAGTTCCGCTCCGCGCATGACTCACACTTTGAGCGTAAATGGGGGTAACAAGGTGGTGAAGTCTATTGCCACGCTGTCATACGACGATGTAGACGGTTTGTATGACGGCAGAAAATTCCAACGGTATATGCTGCGTTCCAACAATGACTTCAAGATAAGCGATAAACTTTCAGCGACGATTGACATCAATATCCGTCATGCGAAAAGCAGGAATCAAATCTATGATCCTTTCAGCGATATGCGTAAGATGCCGGCTATCTACCCTGCTCTCTGGGCAGACGGAAGGTTAGCCTCCGGCAAGAGTGGTGCCAATCCTTATGGCCTACTCACCAAAGGCGGCTCATCCGTGAATCACAGTACCCAAATTGGTGGCAAGGGCTCCTTGGTCTATAAGCCGTTCAAGGGATTCAGCCTCTCTGCCATCATCTCTCCATTTGTCAACTACTCAAAAGGAAAGTCCTTCAAGATGGCCTGCGGTTATTACCTGCAGGATGACCCTGAGACCTTCGGGGGATATTTCGACGGAGGCTCCATGTATGCTACCAATAAACTCAGCGAGACCCGAAACGACGGCTGGCATGTAACATCTCAGCTGCTCGCTAACTACATGCGCGACTTTGGCCAGCATAGCCTCACGCTGATGGGGGGCTTCGAGAATTATTATTCCAAGTCGGAGAATCTCTCTGCCTCACGCGACCAGTACGAACTCACAAACTATCCTTATCTGAATATAGGCCCGGAAGACTACAAGGATAATAGCGGATCTGGGAGTGAATACACTTCCAACTCTTTCTTCGGCCGCATGCTTTATTCTTATGCAAACCGTTACCTTTTCCAGGCTAATGTCCGTCATGACGGTTCCTCCCGGTTTGCCAAGGAATATCGTTGGGGTACTTTCCCGTCATTCTCTGCAGGATGGGTGATATCCGAAGAACCCTTTATGAAGAATGTCAGTCCCAAGGCTTTTTCCTATCTGAAGCTGCGTGCCTCTTGGGGAAAATTGGGTAATGAGCGTATTGGCAGCAACTACTTCCCCTATATCGCGCTGATGTCATTTGGCAGCTCTTATTTCTATATGGCAGACGGTAGCGTTACCTCTGGGAAGACGGCACGCCCTGCGGTCTTGGCCGTTGAGGACATTACATGGGAGACGACCACATCTACCGATTTGGGACTGGATGCCAACTTCTTCAGAAACCGGCTGCATCTCACCTTTGACTATTATTGGAAGAAGACCTCTGACATGCTGCTTGCCATCCAGATACCCTACTCCATGGGATATAACGACCCGAACACTAATGCGGGCAAGATGTCCACTCACGGCTATGACATCGACCTGGGATGGCAAGATCATATCGGCGAGTTCAATTACAGCATCAGTGCCAATTTCTCTGATTTCCTCTCTAAAATTGACTATCTGAATGATTCTGATATTATCAGCGGGGGTAAAATCAAACGAGCCGGCGGGCTCTTCAATGAATACTACGGATATATCTGCGACGGCATTTACCAAACCCAAGAGGAGGTTAATTCCTCTGCCCGCACCAGTACCAGTGTTACCGTAGGAGACTTGAAATATCGTGATATCAGTGGACCGGACGGCGTTCCAGACGGTAAAATCTCGCCGGAATACGACCGTGTGCCATTAGGCAATTCTTTGCCAAGATACCAATTCGGTGGCCAATTGAATGCCTCTTGGAAAGGAATAGACCTAAGCATGGCGTTCCAGGGTGTGGCCAAACAAAACTCTTATCTTGACGCAGCGATGGTTCAACCTCTAAGAGACAACTACGGTAATATACCTTCCATCATAGAAGACAACTATTGGAGTCCGTTTAATACGACAAAGCAAAATGAGGATATATTCTATCCCCGCCTCTCCAGTATATCCAAAAGCAATAACTATGCGACTTCTACCCATTGGATCTTCAATGGAGGCTACTTCCGCATGAAGAATATAACATTAGGCTATATGTTACCTTCTATCTGGATTCACAAAATTGGGTTAAATAAACTACGCACTTACATAAGTGCTTCCGATCTATTCTGTATTAGTGATTATCCTAAAGGATGGGACCCGGAGATGGGTACAAGCTCTTATCCCATCACGACATCTCTTGCATTTGGTATTCAAGTAACCTTTTAATTAAGACATGCAATGAAAACAAAGATATTATTAGCAGGCCTATGCGTTGCACTTGCTTCGTGTGAAGATATGAATCTGATTCCCAAGTCTGAAGGAAATACGGAGTCATGGTATACCACGGAAACGGAATTGAACCTTGCCAGCAATGAATTTTATATTCTCGGTTATTGGCAGGAACCCTTATCCTCTGCCGAGCAATGGTCAGACAATACCACCTATCGACTGGTTAACAGGAATCCGGGTAGCAACGGCTCGGTACTCGACGGCACATTAAATGGCCAGCAATATGAAGTCTATGCTCTTTGGCAACAGAGCTATAAGCTCATTGCCAGAGCCAACACCATGTTAGAGAACATTCACAAAGCAGAGGGAAATGTATCCGCAGAAATACTCAACCGCTATGCGGGTGAAGCCTATTTCGCCCGTGCCTGCAAGTATGCCGACCTTACTTTCTTTTATGGTGATGTGCCCTATATGGAGAAAACGGAAACCATCACAAAAGCGGAGCAACAAGGCAGACGCCCTGTAGCAGAAGTGAAAGAGTTTACCTATCAGGATTTCGACAAGGCAATTGCATCCTTGCCTGTTTCTTATGGACAGTCAAATCAGATTCATGCTACTAAAGGTGCTGCGCTTGCCATGAAAGCAAGATATGCCCTCTACATGCATGACTATGATAAGGCTGAAGAGGCAGCCAAGCAATGCATTGACCTCGGAGTTTACAGTCTCTATCCTGACTTTTCTGAGTTATTCCTACAGAAGACCAAGAATGTTTCGGAGAAGGTCTTCGTGCTTCCTCGTTCCATCGAGAATAGTGTCGTACTGGATTCCTGGATCGTAAAGAACGGATTGCCAAGAAATGCCGGCGGATATGGTTCCTACAACCCTTCGTGGGATTTGCTGGCATCTTATTTGTGCACCGATGGATTACCCATTGACGAGTCTCCCCTCTTTGATCCCCATGACCCATTCAAAAATCGTGATCCACGCTGTGCAAAAACGATTGTTGCCTTTGGCACCGAGCATTGTGGATATGAGTTCAATCCAAGTCCCGCTGCAAAGACCATAATAAATTATACCACAGGTAAGACACAGGCCAATCAGGATACAAGGATTGTCAACCAGTATACTTCCTATAACGCCCTACTATGGAAAAAAAGCATTGATGCCTCCTGGCTGGACAATGGTATGCAGGTAGAACAGGATTACACCATCATGCGATATGCCGATGTCCTGCTCATTTATGCAGAGGCGTTGATAGAACAAAATAAGAATCTCTCCGTTGCTGCCGATGCCATCAATGAGGTGAGGGCACGCGCATATGGAGTCGACAAATCACAAACCGACTCTTATCCTGCAGTCAGCGCACAAGGCCAGGAGCAGATGCGCAAGGCTGTGCGCATTGAGCGACGCATGGAATTTGCCATGGAGAACCAGCGCCTTCAGGATCTCATGAGATGGACTCTTGCGGAGAAAGCATTAAATGGCTATAATTATATTATGTTGATGGATCCGCAGAAGGAGCTTACCGATGTTGTCAATAAGGGCAATTGGTTCTGGGGAATGACCCCGCAGATAGACGAGGACGGATTGGCCGATTTCTCCGCCCTCTTTAACGCAGACCTATGTACGACAGGTGCCAAGCGACAGTTCCCCGCTCGCGAGATGCTTTGGCCTGTACCCACTCACGACATGGAACTCTGTCCTAATTTGACAAATAATCCAGGTTATTAATTCAAAACCTTACAGTAATGAAAAATAGAAGAAAAGTGAATTATTTCAAGATGCTGTCATTGGGATTTTTGCTTCTAATGGCGGCCGGATGTAGTGACACTATAGATAATTTCTTCTCACATAATAACTCCGAGATTCAAATATCCGAGTCTGGAGATTATGTGAAACTTGATGAGAATACGCCGAATGAGACTGCATTAACTTTGGACTGGAATGCAGCCCATGATTATGGCAATGAATATATCACCACCTATAAATATGAGATGCAAGTGGATAGGAGCTCGGCCAATATCATCTCCAAATATGAGGATGACGGCAGATTCCATAGAGAATATACCCATGCAGAGTTGCAGGATTTACTGGTAAACCATTTTGGTCTCGCTACAAGCACTATCGGCAATGTAATCTTCACTGTTACGGCTTCGTTTCTGGGACCAACCCTCAGGGTCCCAGATATTGCCACCAAGACAATCAAGATAAAGACCTATGGGCCGAAGCAATTCAGGGCCGACCATCTGTACATGGCTGGGTCTGCCGTTCCCGGCAACAAAGTAGAACTCCAACGCACCGAAACAGATTCGTTAATCTATACTTATACCGGAAGACTTCTTGCAGGCCAGATCAACTTCCCACTCATTAACTTTGATGAGAACAATGCAATAGGCCCAGCATCGGCAGACAGCCCTGTAACCCTTAGTGATATGCCTGCTATCGTTACAGATGAGTCGGTAGCCAACTACTGGACTTTGACAGAAGAGGATACTTATCGCATTACGGTGAATCTCAAGAATCATACTGTCAAGATACTGGCAACAGGTGCCGTTGTGGAGGTAAACCAGATGTATCTTGCCGGTTCTGCAGTAGGCAGCGATCAGATACAAATCAACCAGACACTTGAGAACAACAATCTCTATGCATGGAAAGGCACGCTGAACAAGGGCGAACTATATCTACCGCTTACCTTCAATGATGAACAGGAAATGTCCATAGTTCCTTACTCCGCTTCCAATCACGACATTAATGATGGTCAAAGCCAGACCTTTACACAGGTGCCGACAGCAAACACCTCTACTCGTTATTGGTCCATCCCAGAAGAAGGAGAGTATAGATTTGTAGTAAATACGGAGGATAAGTCTATGCACATTTATTCTGCCACCACGGATATGAAGTCTGCGGAAGTTCAGTGGAATAATACCACATTACACATTAATCCCTATACCACAAAGGTCGATACACTCTGGATGTATGGCACTTTCAACGGATTTGACCATGACACAGGTCTCTTCGTCGGGTACCAAAAGAAGTACACCCTGAAACAGAGTCTGGCTAATCCGAATATATTTGTTTATTCGGGTGAGGCATTGCCTCGATCCAGCCAGAAGGACGAGCGCGGTAATACCATCCAGGCCTCTATTAAGTTCACGGTAGATTATCATAATAACAATGTATATGCATATGGCTCTACGGCCGATGCCAAGAGAAATGACCATAATGGCTACATTACAGTTTCAGACAACACCCCTCAAAGACTTGTAGCAGGACAGGGAGATAATAGATATGCCTATTTTATTCTTCCCGAGGGATGCAATTATATTGTGGTAGATATCAAGAACTTAACCGTCATTTTTGATAAGAAGTAAAAACTATGGGTATGAAAAAAGTATTAAATAACAAGTATCTGCTTATAGCAGGACTGCCAATGATATTTACACTATTCATCGGAGCCTCATGCTCCGATGATAAAGAGACAGTAGAAACTGACTATAGTTGGGATATAGCGGGCAATGGAATTGTCAATATCAAGCCCGAACGCTATAAACTGCAAAGAAACCCCATGCAAGGGTGGGTTATCTATGCAGGCCTCGGCGATGGAATGATGGATAATTTCTGGGATCTATACGACAACTTTGGGTCTTCTGAGGGAAAAATCAAAGTCTCTGACTATGGAACGACTTTGTATATAAGAGGTGCCTGGAGCGACTTTAATCCAGAGGAGGGCATATATGTTTGGCAAGACAATTGCAATACGAAACCTGCTCAACGCTTTAGAATGCTCGTTGAAGGTGCAAAAGAGCGCAATCTTAAACTTGCGTTTACTTTTGTGGTCGACAGTCGCGACAAACATTATAACTTCACCCCTCAGTATGTTCAGGATGCCGGAGCCAAAGGATATGTTACAACGACCGGTAGTGTACAGGTATGGTCGCCTTATCCAGACGACCCGATTTTCCAGCAGAAATATGAAAAGTTTCTCATTGATTTCGCCTCTATTTACAATGACCCGTCAATTACTCAGTTTGTCAGCGGCTTCGGCCTTGGAAAATGGGGAGAGACCCACAGCTTGATATATTCTACTGGGAACGAGACTCCGCGACGGAAAGTCTTTGACTGGATAACCGATTTGATGCAAAAACTATTTACTAAAGTCCCTATTGTCATTAACTATCATCGTTGTATTTTATCAGGGAAGGAGTTCTCTTCAACAGACCTCGATTTATCAGAACGACTTATCGATCAAGCCGTTAATAAGGGATTCTGTCTTCGCCATGATGCCTTTGGCATGAAGACCTATTATACGACCTGGGAGAGAGGCATAGCCTCTAAGTACCATTATCTGCGCCCAATCCTTATGGAAGGAGGATGGGTTGAGGCCTCTCATGGAAATTCAATCAAGAGCGACGGCTATAACAATCTTGCGGAAGTCCGCCAAGGAGAGTATAATGAAGGCAAGGGGGCGAATGTCAATATGATGGACCTCAGATTCTCTTCTAATGTCTTGACTGGAGAAACCCATTCATGGTTCAATTCGGCTTTCAATCTTGTTAAAAAATTCATAGAAGAAGGTGGGTATCGTCTTTATCCTGACAAGATTTCTGCTCCAGCCTCTGCTTCTGTCGGAGGCAATGCTGTATTCACTCATCGCTGGTCTAATCTCGGCTGGGGATATTGCCCTACCAATATTCCTCAATGGAATCAGAAGTATAAGGTTTGTTTTGCTCTCCTTAATAAAGAGACGGGAGAGCCCTTATATCGTTTCGTGGATGAAGCACCGAACCTGTCAGATTGGGTAAAGGATTCACCCAAGACATACACTACTTCATTCATATTGAACGGTGTGGTCCCCGGGAACTACACTTGGGCAGTGGGCCTCGTGGATACAAGTAATAATAATGAGGTCGGAATTCAAATTGCAGCCCGTGATGAGTATCTCACCCCTAAAGGCTGGCTCAAGATTTCGGATGTGGTAATCAAGTAAAGTTACCATCTCTGTATACGAATTGAAAAACAGGAGGGAGCATCAACTGCTACTGATGCTTCCATCTTTAATAAAAGCGATACTGATGTTTTTCGTCTTTAACCTATAGAATAACTGATTTTCTGCGTCTACTTAAGTGAACAAAGAACTATAAACCTAAATGAAACGATTCATAGCTATTATTTCCGTACTCCTTACCCTGCAAACAATCTACGCAAAAGATTTACTTGTAGAGTCTGAATCCTTTTCCCATAAAGGTGGATGGCTTGTGGATCAACAGTTTATGGATCTCATGGGATCACCCTATCTTCTGGCACATGGCATGGGGCTTCCCGTACAGGATGCATATACGCAATTAGATATTCCAGAAGACGGCACCTATCATGTCTGGGTGAGAACTTATAATTGGACTTCGCCATGGGAAAAGTCAGCAGGGCCTGGTAAATTCCAATTGATAGTAGGTAATCAGAGTTCCAATACCCTGGGGGCAGATAGTAACACTTGGTTTTGGCAGCCAGCTATGTCTGTTTCACTTCATAAAGGTCCTACACGCATCACGCTTCACGACCTTACAGGATTTGAAGGAAGATGCGATGCGATCTTTCTGACAACAGATAATAAGAATCCGAATACATATTTCTCTCATAAAGAAGATTTGCGCCGTAATTTTCTCCCTATTCCAAAAGAAGAATCCCACAATTATGATTTTGTAGTCATTGGTGGCGGGATTGCTGGTATGTGCGCTGCTGCAACCGCTGCCAGGTTAGGATTGAAGGTGGCTTTAATCAATGACCGTCCTGTTTTAGGAGGAAATAATTCCTCGGAGGTGCGTGTCCATTTGGGAGGAATCATTGAAGTTGGGAAATATCCTGCTTTAGGCAGAATAATTCGCGAATTCGGACATAGCAGAGGTGGCAATGCACAACCTGGTTATTTCTATGAGGACGAGAAAAAGGACTCATTCATCCACGCAGAATCCGATATCAGCCTATTTAAGAATTATCGTGCCATGGCTGTTCGGAAGGAAGGTAACAGAATCCTTTCCATAATCATAGAAAACACAGAAAGTGCGAAAAGGATGGAAATCGTAGCACCATTGTTTAGCGATTGTACTGGGGATGGAACTATCGGTGCACTTTCTGGCGCAGATTATCGTATGGGGCGCGAAGGCCAAGATGAGTTTGGGGAAAGCATGGCACCAGTCAGCCCAGATTCTCTTGTTATGGGCGCATCCATCCAGTGGTATAGCAAGGAAGATTCTGTAGCCTCATCCTTTCCTGAATTCTCCTATGGAATTCGCTTTAACCAGTTAAATGTGGAAAGAGTTTTAAAGGGGGAGTGGACATGGGAGACCGGTATGAATAGAAATCAGATTACAGATGCCGAACGGATTAGAGATTATGGCATGCTGGTAGTCTATTCAAATTGGAGCTATCTCAAAAATCATGACGAGGACAGCTTGTTCTACAAAAAACATTCCTTAGACTGGGTGGCTTATGTAATGGGCAAGCGAGAGTCCAGACGCCTAATGGGCGACTATGTCCTGTCTCAAGATGATATTGATAAGAATGTCTTTCATGAAGATGCATCCTTTACCGCCACTTGGGCCATCGACTTGCATTCTGCAGATTCCGTCAATTCACTTAGATTTCCAGGGAATGAATTCAAAACAAGGACCGTGCATAATTGGATATTCCCATATGCAGTACCCTATAGATGTTTGTATTCAAGAAATATAGACAACCTGTTTATGGCCGGTCGCGATATTAGCTGCACCCATGTGGCCCTGGGTACTATCCGTGTGATGCGTACAACAGGCATGATGGGCGAGGTTGTTGGCATGGCCGCTTCGTTATGCAAGTTACACGGAGCAATGCCGAGAGATGTCTATCGCCTTTATCTGGGCGAACTTAAACAACTAATGGAAAAAGGAGCAGGCAAAGCAAATGTACCAGACAATCAGAGATTCAATGAGCCCAACGAAACTTTGAGCGTTCCAAAAGCTTTTCTTAAGAAATAAATTTCCCGGATAGAGAACATGAGACTATTACAGAGCATTTTCCTTACTATAATAATTGGTTTTATACCTGCCTTCGTAGAAGCACAAGGCTATGCCCGGCTTCAAGGAGACACCTTGAAGCTGGGTAATTCTATGATGGAAAGAGTATTTCTCTGGAATGGGGGCGACCTGAAGACAATTAGGATTATCAACAAGCAAAATGGTCATATCCTCGATGCCTCAGGAGATAATCCAGACATGCTTATTGTAAAAGGAAATGCTTGTGAAGGCAGTTTAAAGCAAAAAGACATACCGGCAGATGGAATGCATCCATCTTATCACCAGGTAGATGTTTCCTACCGAATAGGGGGGCTTTGGATTCGTCGCTGTTTTAATATCTATCCCAATACACCAGCGATAGCGTGTAATACCTATCTCAAAGGAGCCCTCTCCCCATTTGAGCAGGAAGAAAAAACATTTGGTGCAGACAGGAAGAATATAGAATCCGCCTCTGACCTGCATGTCAGAGCAAAAGTTCCTGTGCTCGATGGATTCTACCTAAACGGTTTTCACTGGAAAAGTAGAGCCGTAGAATTCTATGATTATACCGACTGGAATGATAACTTAGTCATAGAACGCGACTTTATTCCTTATCATGAGAACTCCTATCGCGGGAATCTTCTTCTCTGTAATAATATACTTTCATTGGATGGCTTCTTCATACTGAAAGAGGCTCCCTGTTCCAGTACCCAATTAGAATATCCCGGATATGATTTCAAGGTTGAATTTTCATCCTTTAAAGTAACTGGCTGGGGCATCAAGCCTTCTGATATTACTCCTGGCCATTGGACTCGTGCCTATGGCGTTGTATTAGGAATATATACAGGGAATGAGCGTGAAGGGTTAATGGCACTTCGTTTCTACCAGAAGATGGCAAGATACCAAAAGAGAGAAAATGACGAAATGATTATGCTCAATACCTGGGGCGATAGAAGTCAGGACAGCAAAATTACAGAGTCTTTCTGCCTCTCAGAACTCGATAAGGCTAACAGGCTTGGCATTACAGTCTTTCAATTGGATGATGGTTGGCAAATAGGCAAAAGTCCTAATTCCAAAGTTGCAAAAGGTTCATTTAAAAATATTTGGAAAAACCAGAACTACTGGAAACCAGACCCGGCAAAGTTTCCGCATGGTCTTCGCCCTATCGTAAAGAAGGCCAAGCAGACGGGAATCAGAATTGGGCTTTGGTTTAATCCAAGTATCCAAAATGATTTTGCAGATTGGCAGAGAGATGCCGATGCCATTCTTTCATTATGGAAGGAATATGGCATCACGATTTTCAAAATCGACGGACTACAAATATCAAATAAGCGCGCAGAAGAGAATCTTCGTCACCTCTTTGACAAGGTTGTCAATGAGAGCCGTCAAGAGATTATCTTTAATTTAGATGCTACAGCAGGGAGAAGGGGTGGCTATCACATGTTCAACGAATATGGAAACATCTTTATGGAAAACCGATATACAGACTGGGGTAACTACTACCCTTTCCACACTTTGCGTAATCTATGGCAACTATCCAAATATATTCCTGCAGAGCGTATTCAGGTGGAGTTTCTCAATAAATGGAGAAATACAGACAAGTATCCTTCCGTTGATGTGTTTGCTCCATCCCACTATAGTTTTGAATACCTATTTGCTATTACCATGGCAGGACAGCCACTGGCATGGATGGAAGCTTCCAATCTTCCAGAAGAGGCATTTCCTATCGGATCACTTATAAAAAAATATCGGAAGTTCCAGTCAGACTTCCATCGGGGTGTCATCCTGCCTGTTGGCGAAGAACCTTCGGGGAGAAGCTGGACGGGATTCCAGTCTATCCAAGAACAAGGAAATGGGTATATTCTCATCTTCAGGGAGGACAATGAAAGAAATTCCGGGCGCATAAAGACATGGCTTACTCCCGGCACCCGATACTCTTTGTATCCTATTGTCGGCAATGGAAACCAGAGAGAAATCCAAGTTGATGAGCAAGGTTGCTCAACTTTTTCCCTTCCTAACAAGAACGAATTCACATTGTACCAATATACACTTCAATATTAATGCAAAAGACCGTATTTTCCATAATAGTGTTCTTCGCCTTGAATTCTTCTGCTTTTGCTGGAACCATAGCAAATGTTTACGGACGACAGACACAGAGTTTAAATGGCAAGTGGTCCGCGATTGTCGATCTTTACGACGCAGGTATATATACAGAGATTTACAAGAACCGCCAAGCAAAGGAGCCTTCTGAGTTTTACGAGTATTCTTTTGAGAATGGCCTTCGGCTGAATGTTCCGGGAGACTGGAATTCCCAACATACTGAATTAAAGTATTACGAAGGTACTATATGGTATGGGCGTCATTTTAATTTCATGCAAGATGGAAAGCGGCATCTTCTTTACTTTGCAGGTGTTAGCTATCGCTGTAATATTTATTTAAATGGCGAAAAAGTATCATCTCATGAAGGTTCTTTTACACCTTTCCAAATAGATGTAACCGATCAACTCATAGACGGAGATAACTTTCTGGTAGTAGAAGTGAACAACAGACGGCAAAAGGACGCAATCCCAGCAATGTCTTTCGATTGGTGGAACTATGGGGGAATTACTCGAGATGTAATGTTAGTCTGTGTTCCGCAGACTTACATTAAAGACTATTTTATCCAGTTGGACAAGTATATGCCAAACTTAATACATGTGAGTGTATCCCTTTCGAAAGCTAAAACAGGAGAAAAAATAAGATTAGAAATACCAGAACTACATAAATCCGTAATCCTTACTACGAATGAAAACGGTAAAGCCATGCTGGATTTAAAAGTCAACCACCTTGTAAGATGGAGTCCGGAAAATCCAAAACAGTATCAGATATATCTCTATTCGTCAGCGGACAAAGTCTCGGAGTTGATAGGATTCCGCAATATTGAGGTGAGAGGAACCGAAGTGTATCTTAATGGTAAACGAGTATTTCTCCGGAGTGTATCTTTCCATGAAGAGATACCACAGAGATTGGGCAGGGCGTGTACGGAAAGTGATGCCACCATGCTTCTTTCCGAGGCAAAGGCACTTGGGGTCAACATGATAAGACTTGCTCACTATCAGCAAAATGAGTACATTGTAAGAGGTGCAGAGAAAATGGGAATCATGCTTTGGCAAGAAATCCCTGTTTGGCAAGCTATAGATTTTGATAATCAGGAGACTCTCCAGAAGGCGTCAGAAATGTTAGCAGAGACAATCCAAAGAGACAAGAATCGTTGTGCAGACTGTTTCTGGGGAATTGCTAATGAAACCAAGAACACTCCGTCTCGTAATAAGTTTTTATCCCATCTTCTCCAGGTTGGCAAGGAGATAGACACTACCAGATTGTTTGTAGCCGCCTTTGACCTGGTATATTTTGACAAGAGAGAGAATAGCTTTGTTATGCATGATGATTTTTATCAGAACTTAGATCTGGTAGGAATCAATAAATACATAGGATGGTATGCCAAATGGCCAAAATCGCCATCAGATATTCAATGGAATGTCGCCATGGAGAAGCCGCTTTTTATTTCTGAATTTGGATGTGAGGCTCTATATGGACAGCGAGGGAATACAAATATGGCGAGTTCATGGAGCGAGGATTATCAAGCACAGCTCTATCGAGATAACCTTAAGATGTTTGATGCCATTCCCAATCTTTGCGGAGTATCGCCGTGGGTTTTATTCGATTTCCGCAGTCCAACCCGCATGCATCCTACCAATCAAGATGGATGGAACCGTAAAGGCTTGGTATCTGACCAAGGGCAACGAAAGAAGGCATGGTATATCATGCATGACTATTATGTGAAGAAGAAAACGGAATATCGATAAGTCCTGTATTACTACTATTAACTGCATCTATGATGAAGAGAACAAAGTTTCTGTTAGTTTTCCTATTAGCATTCTCATTAGAGACATTTGCCGGTGAGGTACTTCGTATCCTGGCCATAGGCAACAGTTTCTCGGAAGATGCCGTAGAACAAAACTTGTGGGATTTAGGCTATGCCGACGGCCAGCAAATGATTATTGCAAACATGTATATTGGCGGGTGCTCCTTGGAACGCCATTGGAAAAACGCGAGCAATAATCTCGGGGAATATCGTTATCGGAAAATTGGGGTAGACGGTATTCGACACCAGACAGACGGCATGACGCTCCTCCGGGCATTGAAAGATGAACAATGGGACATCATCAGTCTCCAACAGGCGAGTGGCTTTTCGGGCAAGTTAGATTCTTATGAGCCTTTCCTTTTTCATCTTATTAATTATATAAAAAAACTATCCCCGAAGAGTCGCATTATCTGGCATATGACATGGGCTTATGCTCAGGAATCCGACCATACGGCTTTTCCTAATTATGGCTGCAACCAACTCACCATGTATCAAAATATTGTTGTGGCAGTCCGCACGGAAATGAAAAGACACCATCTGAAGACCGTAGTGCCCTGTGGTACGGCCATTCAGAATGCACGCACTACTTTCATCCAGGACAACATGAACCGTGATGGATATCACCTGGATTTTGATTATGGCAGATATACCGCAGCCTGTACATGGTATGAAGCCCTGACAGGAAATACGGTCGTCGGTAATAGATATGCCCCAAAAAGTGTATGCCCAGATCTGATCAGGGCCGCGCAATTATCTGCCCACGCCGCCGTGGAAAGACCTTGGGAAATCACGGATTTAAATAGTGTCAAGGCCACATTCCCGCTTTATAAGGACCCAAGCGTCCCTCTGGTCATTCGGGTTCAGGACTTACTGTCACGAATGACCTTAAACGAGAAGGCTATGCAATTGATACAATATACCTTGGGAACTAACAACATTGAGAATAATAAAGGCCGTGAAGTAAAGAACATACCAGAGTCCACAGGCTCTCTCATCTTTTTGGAAATGAGTCCAGGCCTGAGAAATCGCATGCAGCACCATGCCGTAGAAGATTCGCGCCTTGGCATTCCAATTCTCTTCGGCTATGATGTTATTCATGGTTTCCGTACCATATTTCCCATTCCTCTGGCTCAAGCATGTAGTTTCAATCCTCATCTTACGAGATTATCTTGCAGGGTAGCTGCACAAGAAGCAAGGATATCTGGAGTAGATTGGACTTTCTCCCCCATGATAGATGTTGCCCATGACCCGAGATGGGGAAGGGTTGCCGAAGGTTATGGCGAGGACCCTTATCTAAATGGCATCTTCGGTGCTGCGGCTGTCAGGGGCTACCAAGGAAAGCGTTTGGATGATACGCTTTCGGTAGCTGCCTGCCTGAAGCATTATGTGGCATACGGCGCATCAGAAGCTGGTAGGGACTATGTTTATACAGAAGTCTCTCGACAGACTCTCTGGGACACCTATCTTACTCCATATCGTAAGGCCATGGAGGCAAATCCTGCTACGGTGATGAGTTCTTTTAATAATCTTAGCGGACTGCCCGTTACTGCCAATCACTATGTCTTGACAGATGTGCTTCGCGGAAAGCTCGGTTTTAAGGGTTTTGTTGTCTCTGACTGGGGTGCCATCATGCAGTTGCAGAATCAGGGTGCGGCCAAGGACTTAAAAACTGCAGGACAATTGGCGATGAATGCTGGCTTGGACATGGATATGATGTCTCATTCCTATGATGCTTATCTGGAACAATCACTACATGAAGGAGCCATTGATAGCGCGACTATCGACAGGGCTGTCAAACGAGTTTTAAAGGTGAAGTTTGAGCTTGGGCTTTTTGAACATCCATATACTCCCGATGTCAAGGATGACTCCAGATTCCTACGACAGGAAAGTCGCCAAATTGAAGAGAACCTAGCAGAAGAATCTATGGTACTTTTAAAAAACAAAGACAATACCCTTCCGATAAAAAATGAAAAATCAATAGCAGTAATTGGCCCATTGGCCACTTCACAAGAAGATTTGTTGGGGTGCTGGGCAGGACATGGCCGGAAAGAAGATGTTACCACCATTCTTGATGCCGTGCGACAGCAGTTTGCAGGGGGAACTATTGTCGGTTATGCAAAGGGCTGTGATTTTGACGGAGCTGACCAAAGTGAATTCAAAGACGCACTTTCCTTAGCCTCCAAGGCTGATATACTTGTAGTTTGCTTAGGGGAGAAGCGTAGCTGGAGCGGAGAGAACACTTCCCGATCCAGTATAGAACTTCCCGAAATTCAGCTTCAATTGCTTCAAGCACTAAAGAAAACAGGAAAGAGGATTGTACTGGTTCTTTCTAATGGTCGCCCACTTCAACTAAATAAAATAGAGCCACTATCAGATGCTATTATTGAAATGTGGCAACCTGGCATAGCAGGAGGCACTCCCTTGGCAAGAATTCTCTCCGGAGAAGTTTGTCCATCGGGCAAACTTGCCATCACCTTCCCATATACTACCGGACAAATTCCGATCTACTACAATCGGCGACCAAGTGCCCGTCCTCATCAGGGATTCTATCATGACATTCAGAGCGAACCGATGTATCCATTCGGCCATGGCTTAAGCTATACCAGTTTCCAGTATGGAACACCTGTCATTTCCAAGACGACACTTCATACAAATGACAACTTTTCAATCGATATACCTGTTACGAATACGGGCGCACAAACCGGTAAGGAAGCAGTACTCGGATTTGTTCGTTGCCCATATGCTCCGATCACCCGTCCGATGAAAGAGCTCAGATTCTTTGCCAAGGATGAGATTCAACCAGGAAAAACCGTTACCTATCATTTCGATTTACAGACTAAACGCGATTTAGGGTTCGTCAATGAAAACGGAGATGTAGTAGTTACTCCGGGAAAATATGAGATAATGCTGGGCGACCACACGATAGAAATTGAGGTACAACCCTGACAAAGATTACAATTAGCAATATGAAATACAAATCATACATGGCATGCCTGTCCCTTTGTATATCAATGGGCGTGCAAGCACAGCAAATTACGCCGAAGTCAGCCGAACGGGCTTCTGCCATAGTAGAAAAGATGACACTACAAGAGAAATGTGATTTTCTCTCTGGTGCAACATCGTTTTCCCTCCATTCCATTCCTCGCCTTGGCATTCCAACCATACTCTTGGCCGACGGCCCCGTGGGCCTGCGCAATCATGCTCCGCATAGCACGCTTTATCCCAGCTCCATTCTTAGTGCCTCAACTTGGAATCGAAACTTGCTCTATCAGCTTGGCAGAAGTCTCGGCGATGATGCCCGTGCCCGTGGCGTGGGAATCCTTCTTGGTCCAGGGATTAATATCTATCGTTCCCCGCTTTGCGGAAGAAACTATGAGTATTTCGGCGAGGATCCGTATCTTACTTCAGAGGTGGCCTCCCAATATATAGAAGGTGTACAGTCGCGAGGTGTCATCTCCACCATCAAGCATTTTGCCGGAAACAATCAGGAGTGGAATCGTCATCATGTCAACTCCGAGATTGACGAGCGCACCCTTTTTGAGATTTATCTCCCGGCTTTCCGGAAGGCAGTCCGCAAGGCTCATGTTGGTGCTGTCATGAATAGCTATAATCTGTTGAATGGCGTGCATTCTACGGAAAACACCTGGCTGAATAAACATGTTCTTCGCGACCAGTGGGGATTCCAGGGAATCCTTATGTCTGATTGGACCTCCGTATATTCTACAATAGCGACGGCCAACCATGGGTTGGATCTGGAGATGCCAAAAGGAAAGCATCTCAACTATGAATGCTTAAAAGAAGCAATAGACAACGGAACTGTCGACATACGGATCATTGATGAAAAGGTTCAGCACATCTTACAGACCCTTATTTCATTCGGACTCTTAGACCGGCAGCAGAAAGACAGTTCTATTCCATTGGATTATCCTCCCTCAAGAGAAACTGCCCTGAAATTGGCACGCGAGGGAATTGTCTTGCTGAAGAATGAGGACAACATCCTACCCTTAAAGGGAGTTACGGCTCTGGCAGGACCTAACGCATCCATTATCCCGACGGGAGGAGGCAGCGGAAATGTGGAGCCATTTGCCTCCAGACCCTTGAATCAAGGGATGAAATCCCTGGCTCATACCACCGTCATGCTGACAGATGATGTAATCTATGAAGACATCAATACCCAGATTTTCACAGACTCCACCTGTAGCCGACAGGGCTTCATGGGTGAATACTTCAAGAACAAAGAGCTGAAAGGTACTCCTTCTCTCACACGCGTGGACTCGGCTGTCGATTTCGACTGGCAATATGGCGCACCTGCGGAAGGCTTTTCCGCAGATACTTTCTCCATACGATGGACTGGTTATTACAAGCCGAAGACAGAAGAGATCGTAAAACTCTATATTGGCGGCGACGACGGCTATCGCATCAGAATCGACGGAAAACAGGTCGCAGACGACTGGAGCCACCATTCCTACTCCTATCGCGAACTTTCTCTTCCTGTGAAAGGAAATGCCGTTCACAAAATAGAAGTGGAATATTTTGAAAACATCTCTTCCGCAAATATCAAGGTCTCTCTCAAGCGGTTGGACAAGGCGAAATTGTCAGAAGGGCTTGCCAAGGCTGACAATGTGATATATTGTTGTGGCTTTAACAGCAGCATAGAGGGCGAAGGCTTCGATCGGCCATTCCAGCTTCCTGAGTATCAGCGTGAGATGATAAAGAACATTTCAGCCGTTAATCCCCGTACCATCGTCGTTATAAATGCCGGTGGGGGCATAGACATGAATGACTGGATAGACAAGGCCAAGGGCGTAGTCATGGCATGGTATCCGGGACAAGAGGGGGGGCAGGCCTTGGCCGAGATTCTCACAGGGAAACTATCACCCAGTGGCAAGCTCCCTATTTCCATCGAAAAAAGATGGGAAGACAATCCCTGCCACGACAGTTACTATGAAAACACGGAGGAGAGGGAAGTGAAAACGGTGGAATATCGTGAGGGGATCTTTATGGGTTACCGCGGATATGACAAGAGCAACATTCAGCCGTTGTTCCCATTCGGTTATGGATTATCCTATAGCAAATTCCGGTATAGCGATCTCAGACTGATAAAAGAGGGCAAGAAAGATGTGCGAGTTAGTTTTACTTTAAAAAACATAGGCTCTATGGAGGCAAAAGAAATCGCAGAGATTTATGTATCTGACCTAAAGTCAACTGTAGTCCGTCCTGCCAAAGAGTTAAAAGGATTTGAGAAAGTATCACTTCTTCCTGGCGAATCCAAGAGAATTAGCATTTTGCTGGATGAAAGCTCTTTTGCCTATTATGATGTCATCGATGAAAGATTTAAGGTTGAACCCGGAGCCTTTATCATTTCCGTAGGACCTTCCTCCGCTGAGCTTCCATTACAATCCACTATAACTCTGTAAGCATGACCCTTTAACATTGTTACTCCCTTGAGCCATTAAAAGGCTAAGTTTCCTCGCACTTAGCCTCTTGTTGGGATACCCGGACTCGAACCAGGAATGACAGGACCAGAATCTGTAGTGTT
>CAUULA010000038.1:0-23011 GCA_963545855.1 uncultured Prevotella sp. | reverse complement strand
CTACACTCGACTAGTCGTCGGCAGCGTCAGATGTGTATAAGAGACAGCTTTGCATGAAAGTAGACAACTAAAAACTTTAAATATTATGAGTACTGTTGAGACAGAAAACCTGTGTGGTCTGAAAAGAGAGGACTTTCAGACCACGATAAACGGTAAGAACACAGACCTTTACATCCTTAAGAATCAACAAGGGAACGAAGTTGCAATTACGAATTACGGCGGTGCTATCGTAGCCATCATGGTTCCCGACAAGAACGGAAACTTAGCCAATATAATCCAAGGCCATGACAATATCCAGGATGTCATCAACAGTCCGGAGCCCTATCTTTCCACTTTGATCGGGCGTTATGGCAATCGCATCGCAAAGGGGCGCTTCCAGCTACATGGAAAAGAGTATCATCTGGCCGTAAACAACGAGCCCAACAGTCTGCATGGCGGCAAACAAGGCTTCAACACAAAGGTCTGGGACGCCAATCAGGTAAGCCCCCAGGCTCTCGTCCTGAAGTATGTCAGTCCCTATGGCGAAGAGGGTTTCTCCGGCGAAGTTACCGTATGGGTGGCCTATACTTTTACCGATGATAACGAATTGATCATTAAATATCAGGCAACGACCAACAAGAAAACCATCCTGAACCTCACCAGCCACGGTTTCTTCTCACTGACAGGCATTGCCAACCCGACCCCTACTATAGAGAACTTGGTCTGTGAGGTCAATGCCGACTATTATCTTCCCATTGACGAGACGAGCATCCCCACCGGCGAGATTCGCTTCGTAAAGGGCACCCCATTCGACTTCCGCACCCCGAAGCCAGTAGGCCGAGATATCGATGCTGATGACGAGCAGATCAAAAACGGAGCAGGCTATGACCATTGCTTCGTGCTCAACAAGAAAGAGGAGGGCGAGCTCAGCTTCGCCGCAAAAGTGGCAGACCCTGTCAGCGGACGCTGCATGGAGGTCTACACCACAGAGCCCGGAGTGCAGATGTATACCGACAACTGGGCCGACGGCTACAAGGGACAGAACGGAGCCACATTCCCCCGCCGCAGCGGAATATGTTTCGAATGTCAGCACTTCCCTGACAGCCCTAACCATCCTTATTTCCCTTCCGTGGTCTTGGAACCGGGACAGACCTATACGCAGAAGACCGTCTACAAATTCGGAACCGAAGAATAATCGTAAATAAAACATATCACTAAAATGGAAAATCAGACCAAACAAAACGCGAGCATCATTGCGATTATTACAATGATGTTCCTCTATGCGATGATCTCGTTCGTAACCAACCTTGCCGCCCCCATCGGTGTCATCTGGAAGAGCCAGTTTGCCGGCGACAGTGCCAACACCGTGGGCATGCTGGGTAATGCCATGAACTTCCTGGCCTATCTCTTCATGGGTATTCCCGCAGGCAAACTTCTGACGAAGATCGGTTATAAGAAAACTGCCATGATCGGTATTGCCGTCGGCTTTATCGGCGTATTCACCCAGTTCTGCTCAGGGCTCTTTGATCCCGCAACAGCCAAGGTTACAGGATTCATCGTTTACTTGCTTGGAGCTTTCATCTCCGGTTTCAGCGTATGCATCCTGAACACCGTGGTAAACCCGATGCTGAATCTTATCGGCGGAGGTGGAAACCGTGGCAACCAGCTGAACATGATCGGCGGAACGCTGAACTCATTGTCTGGAACATTGACACCTCTCTTCGTGGGTGCCCTGATCGGTACGGTTACGGCTTCCACCAAGATGGTTGATGTAAACCTCGTTCTCTATATTGCCATGGCTGTGTTTGCTGCAGCATTCATCATCCTCAGCTTCATCAAGATTGAGGATCCTGAGATGGGCAAGGTTACTAAGGACACCGTATTTGAATATAGCCCCTGGTCGTTCCGCCATTTCGTTCTGGGCGTGATCGCAATCTTCGTCTATGTAGGCGTAGAGGTTGGTATTCCGGGAACCCTGATCTACTACCTGAGCGACCAGACCGATGCCGGTGCGGGCCTTACAGGTAATGCCGTCGCGATTGCAGGTTCCGTAGCTGCCACCTACTGGTTCCTGATGCTGGTAGGGCGTTTCTGCACATCGTTCATTGCCAGCAAGATTTCCAGCAAACAACTGATGACCATTGCCACTTTTGCAGGCATGCTCCTCGTGCTCGGTGCAATCCTCCTCGGCAAATCATCAACGATTGCCATGCCCGTATTTACCGGCACCTCATTCGACACCGTTACGGTGCCTGTCGCCGCCTTGTTGCTCGTGCTCTGCGGACTTTGCACCTCTATCATGTGGACCAGTATCTTCAACCTTGCCACGGAAGGCCTCGGAAAGTATACCGCTGCGGCATCCGGCATCTTCATGATGATGGTTGTGGGCGGTGGTCTGCTCCCGCTGCTTCAGAGCTTCATTGCCGACAAGACCACCTACATGACTTCCTACTTCGTTCCGCTGATTGCGTTGGCCTACATGTTCTTCTACGCTGTCATCGGTTGCAAGAATGTCAACAAGGATATTCCTGTTGAATAAGTATAACTTAAATAAACCACATCTGACTATGGATATCGAAAGAGTAAGAAGTCGCTTCATCAAGCACTTTGACGGAAAGACAGGTAACATCTATATGGCTCCAGGCCGTATCAACCTCATCGGCGAGCATACTGACTATAACGGTGGATTCGTTTTCCCGGGAGCAGTAAACAAGGGAATCATGGCAGAAGTCCGCCCCAACGGACTTGAGACCATCATCCTCTATGCCATCGACCTGAAAGACAAGGTTGAGTTCAAGATTAATGACACCGTGGGACCCCGTGCCTCCTGGGCACGCTATATATACGGCATCGTACAAGAAATGAAGGCACTCGGCGTTCCTGTAAAAGGATTCAACGCAGCTTTCTATGGAGATGTGCCGCTCGGAGCCGGAATGTCTTCATCTGCAGCCTTGGAAAGCTGCTTTGCCTATGCACTAAACGACCTCTTCGGCGACAACAAGGTCTCCAAGTGGGACATGGCCTTGGCAGGACAAGCTACTGAGCATAAGTATGTAGGTGTCAACTGCGGCATCATGGATCAGTTTGCATCCGTATTCGGAGAAGAAGGAAAACTCATGCGCCTCGACTGCCGCAGCCGCGAGTTTGAGTATTATCCGTTCAACCCACAGGGATACAAGCTTGTTCTCGTCAACTCCAAAGTGAAGCACGAGCTTGTAGGGTCGCCTTACAACGACCGCCGCAATTCCTGCGAGAATGTTGTCAAGGCTCTCTGTGCGCACTTCCCCACGAAGAAATTTGAAACCCTACGCGATGCCGAATGGGACGAACTCGAAGCTGTCAAGGCCGAGGTTTCCGTGGAAGACTATACCCGCGCCCATTTCGTGTTAGGCGAGAAAGATCGTGTGCTGGCTGTGTGCGATGCCCTCGAGAAAGGCGACTACGAGACCGTAGGACAGAAGATGTACGAGACTCACAAGGGGCTGAGCAAGGAATACGAGGTATCGTGTGAGGAACTCGACTTCCTGAATGAACTGGCTAAAGAGAACGGAGTAACCGGCAGTCGCATCATGGGCGGAGGCTTTGGCGGCTGCACCATCAACCTGGTAAAGGAGGATCTCTACGACCGCTTCATCGCTGTCGCCAAGGAGAAGTTCAATGCCAAGTATGGGCACGAGCCAGAAGTCTACGATGTAGTGATTAGTCAGGGCGCACACAAAGTGTGCTAATGCCTTGCGATTTAAAACGCAGAGGCAAATTTCGCCTAAGAGGATATTATAGGAATACTTTTACAACTCCCCGTTCTCTCTATGAAGAGAACGGGGAGTTTCTTTATCCTCCACCATTATAGATTGGGCATTATAAATCTTCAAAGTAAAAGGCCGTCAAAAAGAAGACGGGAAGCCGTTAAAAGGAAGATAGGAAGCCGTTAAAAGCTTTCCTTTTAACGGCCTTTTAGCACAATCTGTGAATACTCCGTTCCTTGAGCTTCTTCCATAGAGATAAAAAGACTCCCGCTGCTTTTGAAAAAGCAGCGGGAGTAAATATAAAGAAAACGAATTCTTACTTGAATAAGCGCACCTCATTGAGGAATATCTGGGATTCACCACTGATAGAAGAGATGAAGCGAATCCAGATGTGGCGCACATTCTGCGAACCATAGAACACGATGTTCCACTTATCGGCGGGTCCGGCGGGAGCGGTCTGGCAAGTTGCGAAGCCCAGACGGGTGAACTCTTCTTCCGCAACCTCATACATCGGCTTCTCGGATGTAGAGCCTAAAATCTCTATTTTCTTTGGGAAAAACTCGCTCAAATTCGATCCCCAAAGAAAGCCGCAGGGAGTAAACTGAATAGCGGAAAATGCCGTGGTCGACCTCAAATCTATCTTCATGAACTGGTTAGACTCGTCGGAAACGAAATATCTCGTATAGGTATCATCGCTCCCATCACTCAATTCTAATCCGATTCCACCGTAACTACCAGCATTCACATCATAGTCCGAGGTATTCAGTTGCGTGAGTCCGTCAATCGTCCCGTTGACATCTACCCAGCGCACTTCCTTTGCAAGTTCCCAGAGATAGGAATTATACTTATCGCTAATCTTTACCTCGTCGGAGCTGATAATGGTGAAAGCCGCTATACCGGGCTCGCTCTCCACGAGCGTGAGAAGCTCCTGCGATGCATCATCAAGAGCCACCTTGAAGACCTCAGTGCTTTCCAGTTCACCCTTCTTTACCGTAACGGTAGTATTCTCCAGTTTAAATGCAGCAGCGCTCAAAGCCTTATGATCCTCCGCATTGGCAGCGGGAATCCGGCCGTTGTCTATCTTGAGACTGAAAGTAAGATCCTTATCGGATACCGTGGTGAGCTGCACCTTGAAGCAGAGCGTATCTGCCGGAATTTCCAATTCGTTAGAAGAACCCTTTTGAGCATAAGTCGTAGACTTGAAGTTCTTCGGCACATAGGCTCGGTTATCAATGTAAGCCACGGGCGAAAAATCCTCTCCTACCGACGGATAGAGCGTTTCCCCCACCTCCTGCTCACTCTGGCAGGCTGCCAGCAAAAGGAATGCCGGCATTGCCATAAAAGTTGATTTGATGATATTCTTAATCATTTTTCTTGAATTCTTTTAATGTTTTACTTTCCGTCAATTCTCACATCTGGCGTCCAAACAATATCCCTATAAAGCAAAGGCTGCGGTACGAGCGCAGTATTACCATTCTTTCGGACATCGCTGAAACTATTCCCTGAACCTTCGTCCATCTTGAAATAAGCATACAATCCCTCTGAATTCGGATCAGCCGCATACATATTGTTCGCAATCTGAGGCTGCGACAGAGCCTTGGTCCAAACACGGATCTCGCTCATCATCACATTACCCTTTAAATAAGTGAAACGCTCATCGTCAGAGTTACCGGCGTGCCAGTTGTTCTTAGTGATATTTACGACTTTGCCTGGCATAGCCACAGTATTGTCAAGATTTCCGTTCACATAGAGGCTCAGGGAAGTTCCTGTGCAGACAATGGCTATATGATACCAAGTGTTGATGGCAAACTGCATATTGCTATTCATCTGACTGCCCTGAGTTTTGATGTTCATTCGGTTACCTTCGATAGGCGCGTCGCCGAAACGGGTGAAAATCTCGCCACCGTCCTTACCCCAGCCACTAAACAGCTGTTGGTTGTTCATTTCGCCCACCTTGGTACCAAGTTTATCAATATTTACGCAGAATTCAACAGTCCATTGAAGAGCATTGAAATCATCATTCATATTAAACTGTATAGGATTATAGGCACTGTATGTAGGTACTGCCTGCCTAACTACCTTGTCAAGAAGATAGATTACGGATTCTCCCGAATTGAGCACACTCTGCTTGCCATCTTTGCTCACGAGCTTCAGGGGCAAGGCGAATTTCTCCGCATTCTTTTTCTGTTCCTCGGTGAAAGGATTGATCATGAGACTTACGGCATTCGAAAAAATCTGCCCCGCATCTACCGCTACTTCGTTAGCCGATATAGTGTAGCCGTCGGCAGGCAATACTTTATAAGTAGTGAAATTTTCGGCGTTGTATTTATCAAGAGCCGCCTGATCTATTTTCACCTCGAATTTTGCGGAACTCTTGGCAGGAGATGACAGTTGCACCCTGAAAGTAGTATTGGTAATCCCAACATCCTCTACCGTCAATTTCAGTACTGTATTGGCATTGGTCTTTGTCTGTTCGAAAAAGGCCTGATTAGCAAGCACAGAATATTTGGCATCTTCACAGGAACTGAAAGCAAAAAGCGCAAGCCCTGCAAATGCCAACATTACGGATTTATTTTTAGATAGATACATTTTCTTACTTGTGTTTAAGTTATTTATTAGTAGGATTCATTATCTGGATGGCCATACGCAGGTTAGGATAAGTATTGATGGTACCTGCAGCCTTGTATTCATATTCCATATGATAGGTTCCCATACCTCCTTTGCGATAAGTTTGTCCGTCAAATTCTGGATTGAAAAGGGCAAAAGCTGCAGAGACCCGGGCAAGCCATCTTTTCGAATCTTTCTTCCATGTCATGAATTCCTCGGGAAGCAGCCCATCATACAGATGCTGATTCTCTATTCCCTCTGCCATAATATAAGAATGATTCGTAATGTTGTTACCATTCTCATAATTACAAGTTATGATAATCTTGCGAGCCAGCTGTTCCGGAGTCAACACTTCCTTCCAGTGGTTCAACTGTCTGTCGAAACGAGCCTGGGTGTTTGACGGTCTGGCCAAATGATAATCAGAATCATAGGCCTGCAAGATGAAATAGTCAAAGTAATCTGCATACTTGGTTGGTATGTCCTCGGGCTTTCCATCTACTACGAGCATCTTAGCAGTACCAGAATGCGGGCCGAGTTCCGTGGCGAGCGTCTCGATAAACTTGTCCATACAGCCATCGTTCCTCCACAACTCCTCGTTGGGGGTAAAGCCTATCTGTGGCAAGCCATACTCCGCATCAATGTCGAAGCCATCATAATTATACTTATTGATGGTATCAAGAATGGCCTTGGCATACTTCTCTGTTGCGGCAAGCTTCATCTCCGAGGTCTCGCCCCACCCCCAGAATTCATGCCGCCAGTTCTTACCAGGATTCTGCTCCGCCCAACCGTCAGGAGCATCGGGAGTCAGCTGGTCGCCGATATCGTGCACCTGCCAGCAGATGAGTACTTTGGTACCCTTTACTTTCTGTACATATTCAAGGTCTGCTTTCTGTGCCGGAGTGAGGTTCTTGAAATTACCCCACAGCGAAACGAAGTCCACGCTATCAGGAAGTCCTGACAACGACTTTTCCAAGGAAGCGTCACGCCCTGACCAGCCGCCAAACCATCCAAAGGCTACGGGATGGTCGCTTTTCTTATAATTGCGGAGTTGTGCATAATAAGCCTCGCTCCTAATATTTTCCGTAAGGTCGGTCGGATTCTGTATCTTCATATCAGTCCAATCGCTGCAGGAGGCCATCAGCATTACAGCTCCTGTCGCGAAAAGAATCGATTTTACTATTTTCTTCATCTTCTTAAAGGTCTTTTAATTATTGATAGATTGATGCTTGCTTTATTGCCACCACTTTTTCTGCCACCACATAGGGGTTGCATAGTCGTCCGCTCCGCCCAGCATCTGGCGGGCTTTCTGCAGATTGTCTGGATTTTCGGTCATCTCCGTGTCAGCAAATGGTATGCGGTTCGGCACCTTGATGGAGTAAGCCGTGGCTTGGTCTACAGCAAATACCCGTGGGTAACCCGTACGACGAAGTTCACACCAGCCCTCTTGACCACAGGGGAAAAGGGCTATCCATTTCTGCGTGATGAGCCGTTCCATCTTCTCCTCAATCGTGGCAGAGTCGTCCCATTTCACAGTAATGTCGCTCACATGCATGGCAGAGTGGCCGAAACCATCTTTTACATCCTGATAATCAGCCTGTACGCTCCAACTGTTATCGATATAGGATCTGGCGTCTCCGGCTTCCCATTGCTTGAAAGAGGTCTCTATGGCTTTATTATAAAGGCTCTTCACAGAGGATTCGCCCATGTTCTGCCAGCCGATAAGGAGACCTTCCGCACGACAGAACCACATCTCGGCCGCGGTAAGCCATACGCCCTTGGTAGTATTGGTTACATTGGCCGCCGAATATTTTGGGGCTGCTACTGACTTATTACCAATCTTGGCACCGGCACGGCAACCGATAAAGGGTCGCGAATCGGCCGGAAGCTCTTCTTCTACCTCCTTAAAATACCTGCTAATACGAGGATCTTCATAACCGTTCATGAAACTCTCCAGATCGGCACAAGCACGACTGTCTCCCCACTCCACAGAGGTCTTATAAAGACCATGCGGCGTGTAACTGATAGCCAGGTTATCCTCATTCTTCTCGATGACTCCTGCAGCCACAGCTTCCTCTCCTATCCTCCGAGCCGTCTCTGGGTCTATGCCACTCATGCGGATAGCCATGCGCAACTTCAGAGAGTTGGCAAACTTCATCCACTTGTCAAACTTGCCACCATAGACCCTGTCAAAGCCCTCGTTAGCAACATAATTAGGATTCTTCACCAGAGGCTTTAAAATATCGAGAGCCTCATCCAGATCGGCAATGATATGAGTATATACATCCTGCTGTGAGGAATAGGCATTGGGATCGCCTTGCACGCCACCGATGGGGAACGGACCATACAGATCGGTCATTGTCAGATAACCCTGGGCACGCAGAATGAGAGCCCAGGCATAATTGAGATTCTTCTCTCCCTTGCAAAGGCGCACAACCTCATTGAAAGCCGAGGTGAACTTTGGAGTTAGCGATTTGAATGGGGAGCGCACCCAATCTACAGGAGCGTTCATCGTAGCGAAGTTTGCTCCATTCCATGCATCTTTGATATAAGTCATGTAGCGAGCCAGATAATTGCCGATAAGATCATGAGTCATCTGGAAATCATTCTCCTGCTCAGGGAACACGGAATTCTGCATCTGCACGAGGAAAGAACCCATCATATAGTTGTCTCGCAGCAGCTCTTCTGCTGACGCAGAACTACCCGGACGGTTGGCATTCTCAAAGCCTGCGGTGCATGACGCAAGCCCGAACAGACCTGTCATGACGGCTCCCATCAGGGTTACCTTGGAAATATATTTCTTAATCATTTGTTCGTGTTATTAAATTAGATGTAACTGTTAGAATTTCAAATTCACATTGAAGCCCATAGAACGCAGGCTTGGCTGCATGAAAAAGTCGAAGCCTTGATAATAAGTACCCGTAGACGCCGTAGCCTCTGGGTCAAATGGAGCCTTATTGTAAATCATGAAGAGGTTGTGTGCCGTAAGACCGAGCGAGAGTTGCACTTTCTTCAATAAGGTCTTGGGGAAAGTATAACTTAAATGAGCTTCCTGTAAACGGGCATTGGTAGCACTATAGATGTATTCCGACCAGATAGGATTGCTACCGCCAACCACCGAATAATAGCCTTCAGCATCTACCTTTCCACTATTAACGGAAACACCTCCATTGTCGCGTGCATCAGCTGAAGCCTTCGATACACCATACTGATCAAGAATAGCTTGCGTCTGGCTCATCACGATTCCGCCAAAACGAGCTGTTATAAGGAATCCCAAATTGAACCCCTTGTAAGTAAAATCATTAGAGAATCCAATATTACCCTTTGGTAATACCGAGCCACGATAAACAGGATTAGAGAGATTCTCCCGCATGACATTGTTGCTTCCACTCAAAGCAATGTTGCCGTCAGCATCGCGCTTGAAATCGCTTGTCGTATAAACATCACCCATCGTACCACCTTTCTTCAGGATGATATCGATACCATTCAAGCCACCCATGTTGAGTACCTCTTTCGGGTCATCAAGCAGATTGATGATTTTATTACGGTTTGCACTATAGGTAAAAGAGGTATTCCAGCCAAAGTCTCCCCAGTTATGGTTATAACCAAGCGACAACTCTAAACCGCGGTTGCGTACATTACCAGTCTGGATATATTCCTGATTATAACCACCACCGGCCGTGATAGAGCGCAAGAAAGTCTGGTTCTTGGTATTGCTCTGATAAATCGTTACATCCAAATTCAATGCATTATTGAAGAAACGGGCTGTAAGACCAGCCTCCCAAGAATTGGTACGCTCAGGATAGAAAGTGGCCGGGAATTTATAAGTAACCGTTTTATATGTACCCGAAGACGGGTTATATTTATAACGCCACAGAGAAGAAATGTTTGGCTTGATGGCCGAACCTACGCTTGCCCAAGATGCGCGCACTTTCAAGTAGTTAATGAATTTAGGCAGCTGCGCCATCTGTGAAATCACGGCCGACAAACCTACCGATGGGTAGAAGAAAGAACTTTTGGCTGTATTACTGAGAGCGGAATCCCAGTCGTTACGTCCGGTTAGTGTCAGATAGAGCATGCTCTTCCATCCCAACTCCACATTGGCAAACAACGAATTGATATAATGCTTGTTCAAGTCGAAGATTGGACGATTGTCATTGGTTACCTGGCTATAGTCGATAGCATTTGGGGTAAACAGGTTCGAAGGAGCCTTCAATCCACCTTGAAAGCCGGTTACATCATATTTTGTGCGTGAAAAAGAGGCACCGATATTGGCACCGATACTGAAAGCCTCCCAGGACTTATTGATATTAGCCATCAGGTCGCCATAGAGGCTCTGATCATTAATCTTATCATAGCCATAAAATCCATAAGGCGAATGTGCGTGTAGGTTCATAGTCGATGCATAACGCTTGTCCTCCTGCTTAGTGGCGGCATCGTCCCAACGCAGGCGGCCGGTTACATCAAGCCAGTCAAGCACCTGATATTTCAGACTGGCATTTACCATATAGCGACCTTTCTTGTTCGTACGATTCATACGATGAGCCACCCAATAAGGATTCTGCATGCTCAAAGCATCGCCGAAATTCCAGTTCTGGGCATAGATAAGGCGCGTGGGATCCCATAGCTCATAAGTGCGCACAGCATCAAAGCTCTCGCCACGAGGAAAGAGGTAGACAGATGTAAGCGGATTAAAATATTCTCCCTGAGCCGTAAGGTTACGGTCTCTCTCGATGATATAGTTAAATCCGAAATCGAAAGTCAACTTATCATCCAAGAAGTGGGTTGTGTTTCTGAATGTGAAGTTATAACGGTTGTAGGCATTGTTGGGAATGATTCCCTTGGCGTTGGTAGTACCTAGGGAAAGATAAGTCTGATTTTTGTCGGAGCCCACGGTCAGAGAGATATTGTTCTGAATGTTAGTTCCTGTATTAAAGAAATTCTTCGGTTTGTAGTCTCCAAACTGCGAGGGCGTCTTCGGTCCCCAGGAAGTTACCTCGTTCCTGCGATTCACATAGGAGTTCTGGAACTCCGGCATTACGAACGGACGGTTGAATTGCGAGCTGTTGGAAACGCTTACCTGTATGCGTCCTTCCTTACCCTTTTTAGTAGTTATCATGATGACACCCTGCGCGGCAGCTGAACCATAAAGAGCCGCGGCTGCCGGACCGCTGAGCACCGAGATGCTTTCGATGTCCTCGGGATTCACATCAGCAATACCTTCTGAACCGGGCTGGACAGAGTAACGGCCACCGCTCACCTCGCCCTGGCTGGTATTCGTAACAGGAACGCCGTCTATCACATAGAGTGCGCCGTTACTTTGCGTAATCGACTTGGGACCACGCATTACGACACGAGCCGCACCACCCATGCCCGCGGAAGAAGCATTAATGTTCACGCCAGCCACCTTTCCCGAGAGAGAATTCATGAAGTTGGCATTCTTTACTGTGTTTACATCTTCACCGCCGATTTTCTGCACATTGTAGCTTAACGCTTTCTCAGAACGCTTGATACCAAGAGCAGTAACCACAACATCATTCAGCGTGAGGGTTTCCTCACGCATTACGAGGTCGAACTTGGTGCGACCCTGCATGGCTACTTCCTGTGTGGCGTAGCCCACATAAGAGTAAACCAAGATGGGATTGGCTGCTTCAGTTTTGAAAGAGTAATTACCGTCAATATCGGTAACGGCACCATGAGAGGTTCCCTTCACCATCACGCTAACGCCGATGAGCGGCTCGCCACTGGAATCTGTAACGGTACCCGTAATGGTACGCGGTCCGCCCGGCTTCTGATTCGACGAATTCTTAGGCTGTACCCGAGTACCCTCCTTGGAGAGGTAGACCACATCGTCTACGATCTTGTAGGAAATACCTGTACCGGCAAAAAGCTTGTCAAGCACGCTCTTCAGCGGCTCGTTCTTGGCATTGATTTCATTAACTTCAAGCTTCGCCAAGTCGTCGTTATAGAAGAAACGATACTTGGAATTCGTCTTAAGCTGGTTGACTACAGTCTCTAACTTGGCACGCTTAGTCGACAGATTCACCTGCGCACAGACCCAATGGATCGGCACAAACAAGAGAAAAAGCACGATAAAGGCCTTGCATAGCACCAAGCCGCGTTCATAGTTTTTCTTGTCCATAATTGGAATAAAAAATTTAATATTTAAGTTATTAGTTCAGCAAATATTAGGTTGCTATTCATAAGAAATACAAATCTACATTAAAAATTACTTAGCGCAATCCTCAGTTTTATTCATGAGGCCTACCAATAAATGTTATCAGCGGCATTATTTGGACAAACTAATACGGACTTGCATCATACTACAATTAATCTGACACAAGTCCGCAAAACGCGATAAAAACTCTTTAATACAGCTTTGTTAACTCATTTATCTTAGAGAAAACTTCCTAAGACTTCGCATATTTAAGATGCGGAGAGCTGAGCAAACCTGAATTCTTTCTCCTCAACTAAAAATTATAAAATTCGCTGTACTTCACGATAGTATCAACACACTATGCCGATAGCAGCTTGCCCCCCTCGTAAATAAACACGAAAAGGCTGAATTCCCTGTCTGTATTATTTTATCCTCTCCCCTTACAACATGTCTTTACACAGCAAATAACTCTTAATCATCATGCGCGGGATATGAAATGGCCCCTTGAAGATATTACCCTTAGCCGATTGGGCTACGGTGCCGTCCCTATGAAGGTAACCATACCACTCTCCATACTCCTTGTCTGGGAAATGGGTATATGCCCAGTCGCTCACCTGTTTATGATACTCCAGATATTTTCCGTCACCTGTTGCCAAGTAGGCATAAAGGGTGGCGATGATGGCCTCGGTCTGAGGCCACCAGAACTTCATGTCTTGCGAGTAATCTTGAGCAGGGAAGTTGCGACAATCTCTGAAATTGATAATGCCTCCATACTCCTTGTCCCAGCCCCACTCCCAAGACCAATCGAATATCTCCAAACCCAATTTCGTTAGTTCTTTGTCCCAGCCTCTATGTCTTGCTTCTTCCAAAATAAACCAAGAAGTCTCAATACAGTGACCAGGATTGATGGTGCGTCCCATGATTGTATCGATAAACTCGCCGTTCACTCCTACTGTCTCCAAGACTGCCTTGTACTCCGGATGCACAAAATATTTCTGTAGTGCGGTGATAGACTTGTCAATCTGCTGCGTCAATTCTGGCGCGTTTATAGCTTCTCGCAAGCGTGAGGCCGTATTGATGAGAATCATGGTAAGCGAATGTCCTTGACATTTCAAGGTGGGCAAGTACTTAGGTTCGAGCAGTCCAGGGGTCTCCGCATAGTGCTGTATCAACCTAAAAAGCTCCAAGGCTTTCTCTGCATACTCATGATTGCCCGAGGCGATGGAATACTCCGACATTGCTATTATGGCAAAGCATTCCGAAAAAAGATAGCGACGCATGCGCAAAGGAGTGCCGTCCTCCGAGACTTCAAAATACATTCTGCCGTTTTCGTCCATGCAATGAGCAAGGATAAAGTCTATACAACTCTTCGACACGGCAAGCCATTCTTCGTTTTTCTCAATATTATTATAGGCGAATGCCGCAATAAAGCCAAAACGCCCCTGAAACCATACCGACTTCGTGGTATCCATCAAATTACCTTTCCGATCGAGACAGGTGTACACTCCGCCATGCTTTCGGTCTAATCCATGTTGCATCCAGAAGGGCAGAATGTCATGCGTCAAGTCCTCCCGATAGGATTCTGCCCACTGTCTTAAATATTCTTTTCTATCCATTTTTTCTTCTCTAAAATTGGTTGCAACGCGCAAAGAAACCAATCTCTTCCAGTTCCTTTTTCATGCGCTGTTCTTCCTCATCCGTCATATTTTGGAAAGGAGTACGATTGGGGCCAAGATCAAAGCCCATCAGCTTCATGATCCGCTTCCCTGCCACGATATTTCCTCTAAAGTGGCAGATTACATTAATCACAGCTTGGGCAAAGTTCTGCTTCTCCCGTGCGGTTTCTATATCACCGCTGTTCCATGCATCAATAATGCCCGTAAGTTCCCGGCCATTATAGTTAGTAGTACCTCCTATACCACCCTGCGCCCCTCCTTGGGCAAGGCTTGGCAGTATAGTCTCGTCCTGCCCATGAAGCATATCGAACTTCCCGTTCTTATAGAGGCGACATTGATTATATTCGTACAAACTCTCATAAGTATACTTGATTCCCGCAAAATTGTCAATCCGCCCATCCACAGCTTTCAATAAGTCAAGCATGGGCAAATATGCACCGTTAAAAGCAGGAATGTGATAATAATAAAAAGGTAGATCGGGAGCATCAGAAGCGATAGCCTCACAGTACTTCACTAATTCCTCTATCCGCGCTATCTTCGGGAAGGGGGGCGCCATGGAACCTATTCCCCATGCTCCTATCGACTGGGCATGCCGAGCCAAATATTGACTCTCGCGCAGACAACAGCTACCCACATGGACTATAACCTTAAATCCTTTCGGAGCCACCGACAGCCATTTTTCTGCCAATGCCATACGCTCTTCGGTGGTCAGCATATATCCTTCTCCGGAAGAACCGTTGATAAAGACCCCTTGAAGACCGTTTTTCACAAGCATAGCCGCATAAGCTGCTATCGGTTCCAAATTTAAATCCCCGTTCTCATGGAACGGCGTAAAGGGGGCATCAATAAGTCCTTTAATTTTTTCCATCATCATAAAATAGTTATCGTTATTATTCTCTATTATCTGTTACAGGCTTCAGGAATGTCAGTTGGAGCACCAACGCAGCTATCACGATGCCACCCAGTAAAGCAAAGCCTTCTCCAAGACTTCCCCCGTCAGTCCATTTCCCAAGCACCTGCGTTACCGCTGCACCTGCAAAAACACCCGTCATGTTCATGATGCCATAGGCCGTTCCCCTGTATTTAGAGGAAATAAACTGGCAGAGGATGGGCATATTGTTAGCATCGAACATGCCATAGCCGATACCGAAAAGCAAACCCGCACCAACAACGGCAATGAGGCTGTGGCCGAATCCCAATAGACACAAGGCAGGCACTGTCATGCCCAGACCGATGGCACTGGTATAAATCCTCCCCCTGATATTGCGCCGTACCCAATAGTCGGAGAGCGCGCCCCCAAAAAGCACCCCAATCAACGAGGACACGGCAGTGGTAATCGTAGAAATCGGTCCGGCACTTGACATTGGTATCCCCAGATTCTCTGAGAAAAGCGTAGGCATCCAGTTTTTCGTGGCCCAACCTGGCAGACTGGGCACGGCAAAGTAAAATAGGATAATCCAGAATGCCCAGTTGGAGCACACAATGCCGAGCCCCTTGAAAAGATTCACGCGTTTAGCGGTCGCAGTAGCGTCCTGCACGGCATGGCACGGGTTCTCGTGGAGCAACACGATGAGCACAAATGAATAGACGATACCAATGATACCAAACCAATGAAAAGTGGAGTGCCAAGATAAGGCGGCGGCGATGGTTGCTCCGAAACCGCCCACGGCCTGCCCCACATAAAGTCCCGTCATATGCACGCCGATGGCCAAAGAGCGCGATTTCCCCTCATGCCAGTCGGCTATGAGCGACAAGGCGGAAGGTATATACAGGGCTTCGCTGATACCCATGAAGGCCCGCAGCCAATACAACTGCCCGAAAGTCTCGGCATGTCCCATCAGGAATGTTACCGCAGACCATACAAAGATACTACCCACCACAAGCCATTTGCGGCTCATCCGGTCGGCCACGATGCCGGCAAAAGGGCTTACGAGACCATATATCCACAGGAATACAGCCATCAGCGCACCGAAAGCCTCAGCGCGATTGAGTTCTGAAATATCGGCTTTCATGGCTTCTTGCATCGTGGAGAGCATCTGCCGATCCATATAGTTAAGCAAGGCCACCAGCCACAATAGAGCCACTAATAGCCACGGATAGAACTTCTTATCTTTCATAACTTTTATTTTTCATAACTTTACTGTAATCTTTCAAAGGAAAAACGCAACCGAAAGATGTCCGCCGTGCGAATGCCCGGCTTCAATTCCCCACCTATTATATATATATCATCCGACACTGATACAAGGGCTGCACCGGCACGCGCCGCCGGCTTCTCATTGCCCAACACGCTCCATGAGCCGTCCCTGTAGGCCAGCACAAGGGGATTAAACTTATACCATTCAGGCTCATGAATCATGTAGCCCGGCTGCGGATGGTTGAGTGCCGACAAGAAAACCTCCTTGTTCACCCCACCTACGGCAATCACCGTCTCTGTTCCGAGATTCACCGCCGTGCCTCCGCCCAAAAACACTTCCGAACCTTCCGTGTCAACCGGTGATGTCAGATGCCTCCATGTTCGAGCGATGACATCATAGGCCCATCCATCAAAAGACAAAGCGGCATCCTCAAGTTTGCTCTTCGGGCGGAATCCTCCCCACACACAGAAGACACCCTTATCCGCCATTCCCGACACAGGCTGCACCCGCACATCGCCTGGCAGATCCGGCAACGCATGCCATTCCTTGCCCGCAGAGGCCAAATCCATGTAGTAGACCTTCCGTGAGGGCTGTCCCTCCACATTGCCTCCGGCCACATAGAGTAGGTTATCCACGAGACAGCCCGTCATATTATCCATAGCTACTGGCAGGCTCGGTAGATTCGACACGACAGCTCCATTGTCCTTCAGCGTTATGGTATAGACAGCGTTCAAACTTCCCCGCTCGTTATTTCCACCCACCATAACCACTTGATCGCGCCAAGAGACGCTTACGCCATAGGCCGAAGCGGTAGGTAGCTCACCCACCTTGCGCCACAGGAGTTGGTCGCTGTCTCCCGTCGCAGCAGCATAGATTCCATTATAATATTTTTTCCGTCCTCCTTCACAGGCTGGCTTCTCCGGGAAGTTGCATCCTCCCGCAATAAGAAGCGTTCCCCCTATATGACCAGCAAAGCAAGCCGATACACCTTTTTCATAGCCAGCCTCCTGCGAGGGAAAACCATACATGCGTTGGAGGACATAGCTCTCTCCCGCGTAACAGTTTATTACACTTAGACCCATAATTACAAAAAGTATTATCTTCAATTTCATACCTATTTTACGAAAAACGCTCTCGCCCACATATCCTAAGCATTCAGCGAGTCTCATACTGCCCATTGGTTATCCGCCAGAGGGGGAGGCTGCTGAACGCAATGTCGTAGCCGTCGTTCTTGCCCCTTACCTCATAGAGTATTCCCAAGCAACGATTATCCATCAACACCATCGTGGAATAGCACGACGATTCGCTTGTCAGGCAAAGTCCTTTTCGCCATCCACGGCCTAACTGCTCGGCGGTGGCATAATCGTTCACCGACGCTAACTCCTTAAAGAAGAAGCCCAAACTGTCCCGTCGTGCGCTGAGAGGCACCGACTGAAGGGCCACATGTACGGACTTACCGTCCACCCGGCGCGTTGCGGGGACAATGAGAAGGTCGCCGTTACAAGCGCTCACCTCCTTGCTTGTCATATTATATGGCATTACCTCGGTGCCCCAGCTTCCCTTGGCTTTCCTCGCATTGCTGTAAGTAAACACATTATAACGACGCCCTCCCTCCATATCACGACAACTCAAAAGGACTCTTCCGTCCGGCAGCTCGTCCACCTTGGCCTCGTCTTGGGCTATAGAGGGAGCCTTACTCGGACTGCCGAGCACCTGCCATGTGCGCCCGAAGTCGTCGGAGTAGATGACGAAAGTACCACATCGGGACACATTCTCTTGCCTCACGGGGTGAGCGATGTAGAGACGATAATACTTTCCCTTCTTGACATATCGGCTTTGCGCTATCTTACCCGAGGTCAGGAAGATGCCGTCGGCATTTCCTCCGTTGGGCAGCTTACCGTCATAAAGGGTATAAATTGGTTCTGTCAGGTCGGTTCCCTGATTCCAAGTGCGTCCCCCGTCGAAACTATGAAAGAATACGGCGTGTTGTGGATTTCGCCGCGTAGCCCTCTGATAACTCACCTTGCCCGCCACGCAATGGAGCAACACCTCGTCTGAAGTCCGGTCGGCCACGAGGCTGGCATCTCCGAAAGCAGTATGTACGGTGTCAGCTGCATGCTCGTCTCCACGAGCCACACAAGCCGAATCGCCCCATGTGAGGCCACGGTCACGGCTCTGCTTCATCACGACATCCACCTCCCAAAGACCGTTGCGATGGTTCCACCCCACATCCGCCCTGTTTATGCGGTAATCGCAGGCAGCAAGCAGACGCCCGTCTCGCGTTGCGGTCAAGGCCGGAATGCGAAACGGTACCGGGCTATGTGCATTGTCAAACACCACGGTAGTATAGGGGAAGTCGTTCGGAAGCATCACTTGTAACTGTCTGATATAGGCTCGGGCGTAGGCCTTATTGCCGATATCGTTGAGATGTGTGCCCTCTACCATGCTTTCTTCCGGCAGAGCAATGGTTTCACTCGACTGATAATATAAATTCTCTACTTCCTCTTTCCGCAGGCTATCAAAAGCTCTGTGCAATGCCTTGTTGGCAGCCCGCATGCTGTCTTCTGCGGCAGGATAGAAGTATCGGTCGGCCTGTGGATAACTCTCAGAGAGCAGAATGGGAGCCAAGCTTCGCTGTCGCAGGATGCGCACACCCTCCCTGACACGCCCGATGATTTCCTCATCGGTGAGCCGATAGCTGTCGGGTATGGGGTCTATAATGAAACATCGGGCATTCACCTCGGCCATCGCCTTGAACACCTCAGGTTCCATCAGGCACGCTCCCGAGAAGCCCAAATTCACCATAGGCAGACCACTCATCCGTCCCAACAGGTTCGTCCACATCAGGCCTGGACGCGATGGCGAGGCTCCTTGCACGATGGAGGAGCCATAGATAACGACAGGACGCTCCTCTCCTGGCTTCAGGAAACGGAAAGAGGCGTTCTGGCTAATACCTATACGCAGGGATGTAACGACGCTGTAAGGGGGCAGATAAAGTTCGAAGTTCAGTTCTCCTCCCGGGTATATCTCGGTGTTCAGACCATTATAGCTGATGGTAATGGTATCCTTGTCAAAATTCCATTGCATATGGTTGCCTATCCAGCGTTTCCGCCCCTCGGCGTCCGTGGCGTAGAGATCCACCCCTGCTTGGTTGAGCAGCGACATATTGGGCGGACAAGTTCTCTCCGCAAGGGTGTACTTCACTTGGATTACCGACGATGCACTTACAAAGCGCACGCTGAGACCCGCGGTGTTTTTCGACTGTTCCTTCACCTTAGCGGGCATCAGGGCGCACAGACGCTCAGGAAGCCGCGCATACTCTTTCTCAATTTCCTCGTTCCATGCCCTTCCCCATAGCCGGGGAGCACCGCTCCGCATAGGATCGTGCCATGACAAGACCTGAGCCCAAGCCGTCATATTGAAGAGAATGAGAAGGGAGATTGTGAAGATTGTTTTTTTCAGAATAGTCATAGTCGTAAGATGAAAAGTATAGGTTTTAGAAAGTGCAGACAGAGAAACCCGCAAGATCTCTTCTGCCTGCACTTAAATATTAGTCAGTTAGCATAGACAAGGCGTTTATAAAACCACCTTGACTGTCTTGCCACCATTCAGTCTAACCAAGTAAACGCCCTTTACCATACCCTTGCCCGCAACGATGTTAGGACGGGTCAGCGACTTTACCATAAGGCCGTTTGGCGTATAGATCTCGGCTTTCTTGGTGTTCGTGAACATGAAGTTGCCGCCCTCTACGCGTACGGAGGCCTTTATGCCCTCATCCTTATTCACATCGGTGATGTCTGTAATGACAGTCCAGTCGTCGACTTCACCCGTATCGTGCAAGTCCTTGCTGCCACGCTCGTTGTCGTTGTCGCCTACGATTACCACATCGATATCGAGGGTATAGCCCTTATTAGTCTTACCCACAGGTCCGAAAGCACCAGCAAACCAAGCATCGGAATAAACGATGCGCAGACGGCTCGGGCCACGGCGAGCGTCGTCAGGAATCTCAATCTTGCCATGCAGACCATCCACCTTCACCAAGCAAGGATTTCCCTTGCGCAGAGTACCTGCACGGAACACGCGCTCGCCGTATTTCTCCGTACCGTCCATAGTGCTGTTATCAAACGGGAAGTTCTCCTCACCGTCTATACCATTGGCGTAAACCTTGCCGTTCACCATCACATTATTGTTTAGCCAGAAAGGCTGCTCCTTCATACCTTTACCATAGTTGAAAGTACCGCTGCCGTCAAGGTCCATCCAACCTCCAACAAAGCAATAGCGGAAGTCGTCGTCAGAACCGATGAGAGAGTTGTCGCCATCAAAGCCCTTGAGCCAGAAGTCGATGGTAGTACCTTGTCTTACCTTGAGGGTCTTGCCCTTCACCTTATGATATTGCAAGCCACCCGTAGCGTCGCGCTCGGCCTTGAACTCCTCGTAGGTCTGTGAGAAGTTGATGTTCTCCTCGGCATTTTCCGTCCTGAAGCTTTCCACCGCACGGCATTTCAGCGCGGTCTGGTAACCCTCGGCATTCTTGTCCGCGGTAGATTCTCCGTAAGTTCCAAACGGATCCTCTTCTACATTCGGGTCTTTATCCACAGCCTTCCATAAAGGCTCGCCCACGGTCTTGAGGTCAGTAGATACGGCTACTACGCCAATATAAGGGTGCTGCATAGCAGCCACTTCAACGGCGGGAACGAATGCGGCCCACTGCGATGTGCGACCCACCTCACGGACGATACCCGACTCACCGTCCTTGACAAGAATCTCAAAGTGGTCGATGTTGGCGGTGCTGTTGAGACCAAGACCGTAGGCATTGGGAACTACATTGACATCCCAGCACAGTTTCAAATCCATGGTAGAGGGTGTCTCACCCTTTTTCTCGGCCGTGAGGTTCGCAAGAGTTACAGGCATAGCCTTGTGGCCGTCGTTCAACTCTATCTTACCTACATACATATCGTACTTGTCGTCGCCGCCCTGCACACGAAGACCAATTTTCTCCACCTTGTCGGTAGCCTTGAGATTGAGGGCGATGCGATGCTCCTGCCATGACTTGCCATTATTGTTGGGAATCTGATATTCCTTCCATGCATTGTTCACGAAGAGTATCAGCGAGAGATGGCTTTCTACGACACCTTCGCCACGGTCACCGGCACCTTTGATGGCCACGAGGGCATAGGTAGCGGCATCGTTAGGTGTGATGTCAGTATTGTAGAGCACGATATCGGTAGGCTGTGAGGCATCACCCGTAAGGCGCAGACATGAGCCTCCGATGAAAGCATCCTCATGACTGAAGGCCGCGTTGATACTGGTGCTCTTCTCCGCGGTGGAGCTCACAGTCTGATTGGCTTTGAGCACGAGCCAGCGATAAGTAGGTACCACATCCTGTGCGGAAATGTTATACCAACCTCCGGCGGTCTTCTTTCCACGATAGTTGTAGCGTTCGCCGTTACCAAGGTTGAAATTAGTATAGAACGGGAACTTTCCGGTTACGGTAGAGCGCTCGGGAATCCAATTGGAGAAACCGGCGAAAGTTTTCAGCGGAGGCGTGGCACCGTCCCACTCCATCTTATTGCCGGAACTGCTTACTGCAGGACGCCAGATCGGGTTGCGGTTACCGCCGCTGAAAGCACGCTCCAAGAAGCTCTGGTAATTCTCCTGCTGGTTCATGGCGCCCGCGCCGGAGTTGTAGCTCCAGAAACGGCTGTCCTTATGCTCACCCCAAAGACAGAAGTTCACCTCCTTACCGTCGCCATCATTCATGTAAGACCAAGATTTATCCAAGTCCTTGATCCAGAAGCCCTGCCATACACCGGAAGCTCCGAGCCCGGCATTGGCATTCTTGGCTGTCTGGGCAGATTGCTTGACACTATATTCACCGCCATAGTTCAGCATGATGTCAGCTACCTGACCGTCTCTCTCCGTATAGAGATAGTCAACATTCAGATGTGTCAAATAGGCTTGAACAGTATAGAGACCCAGGTGGAAATTCTTGAAGCCTATCTCCTTGGCATAGCTGTAGAGAGCCTTGTGAAAACTCTTGGTCTCGGAGGGAGAGCCGAGCTCCCAGTTGATGTTCACCCCATCCACGCCGAAATAGAGCAGCATGTGGATAAGCGGCTTCACATATTTATAGCCCTTGTAGTTTGCCGGTGTCTGATCGTTTACGGAGTTGGCACGAGTTGTCCACTGGGTCTTGGCATATAATGTGGAGTAGCCGTCGAAGAATATCGTTCCGCCCAGCATGTCGCAGCCGTTCTTGTGAGCCGCGTCGGTCCATGCGCCTGGAATCTGGCAGATACTGTGGTTCCAACTGCCCCAAAGCGATACATAGTTCCAGAGAGAGAACACATCGCTGTGGAAAACGCCCGTCGGATAGCCGGCATCGCCACCGCTACCGCTGCCCATAGGCGTGTTCATCCAGAGCTTGCGTCCTGCATAGGTGTCGCCGATGAGGCGATTGTCGTCGCTGACGGTAGTGCGCTTGTCCACATGCGACTTGATAAACTGAAGATCGGCGTGCGGAATGCCCAAGGCTTCGATTTCTGCGTCCGTAGGATACGGCTTGTTGTTGGCGAGAGCCTTGTAGAACACTTCCAGCATGTCGGTCCAGTTAACTTTACTGAAGTCGTAGTTTTGAGCTGTGGCCGTTACGGGCTTACCCATTAACCTGTCTCTTATACACATCTCCGAGCCCACGAGACTCGACGTCATCTC
>CAUULA010000037.1:0-23277 GCA_963545855.1 uncultured Prevotella sp. | reverse complement strand
CGACTAGTCGTCGGCAGCGTCAGATGTGTATAAGAGACAGAATATATACTCTGTAGAGAATGCCCTCCGCAGAGTGGGAGTTAATCCTACCTTTACTGACAAGGCCGAAGAACTCATGTCCGCTGACAAAATACTTTTCCCGGGCCAAGGCGAGGCGAGCACTACCATGGCCTACATACACGAACATCGACTGGATGAGATGATTCGAGATCTCAGACAACCAGTCCTCGGTATCTGTATTGGGCAACAACTCCTCTGCAAACATTCGGAAGAAGGTAATACTGATTGCATCGGCATTTTCCCTGTAAGCGTAAAACGCTTCCAGCCGCAACGACACGAAGACAAGGTGCCGGCCATGGGATGGAACCAACTGAATATAAGAAAAGAGAATAGCCTGGCAGCTAAAGACCTCCTAACAGATCTCGGCAACAGCCCTTATGCTTATTTTGTACATAGTTTCTATGTGCCTCTTTGCGAGTGGACGATTGCCGAAGCCAATTACATTCTGCCTTACAGCGCAGCACTTCATAAAGAAAACTTCTACGCTACCCAGTTTCATCCGGAGAAAAGCGGAAAAGTCGGAGAGCGGATTCTCAAAAATTTCTTGGATTTATGATAGAACTCATACCCGCCATAGATATCATTAATGGTCAATGCGTCCGACTCACGATGGGCGACTATAACCGGAAGAGGGTTTACGACGGCAACCCTGCCGAAATTGCACGGCGTTTTGAAAAGATGGGCTTTCGGCGTTTACATGTAGTCGACCTCGACGGGGCTGCGTCAAAGCATATTGTCAACGATGCCGTTCTGCATTCTATCACCAAGCACACAAACCTGAAAGTAGACTTTGGCGGCGGCATTAAAACAGAAGAAGATATAGAGAAAGCCTTTGCCGCAGGTGCTTCCATGGTTACAATTGGCAGCATTGCCATCACGAACCCAAAGCTGTTCCATACCTGGCTGAATAAATATGGAGCCCATCGGTTAATCCTTGGAGCCGATGTGAGAAACGGAAAAATTGCCATCAACGGTTGGAGAGAGGATTCCGAAAAAGAGCTTCTGCCCTTTCTCCGGCAATATATTGATCGAGGAATCAGGCATGTACTATGCACAGAAATCTGCAGGGATGGTACCTTGCAAGGCCCAGACATCGAGCTATATCGCCGGATTATACGGGAATATCCCCATCTACACCTTATTGCAAGTGGTGGAGTATCATGCAATGAAGACCTCCACAGGCTTGAGAATGCCGGGGTCCCTGTCGTCGTATTTGGTAAAGCCTTTTATGAGGGTCTGATTGATGCTACAGAATTGCTGACGTCTTATCCTCAGAAAGGCCCAGGATTGGCAAAGAGAATCATTCCCTGTCTGGATGTAAAGGATGGCATGACCATGAAAGGCACCAATTTTAGCAATCTCCGCCAAGCCGGCAATCCCGTCGAATTGGGCCAAGCCTATAGTAATGCCGGAGCCGACGAACTTGTATTTCTGGACATCACGGCCAGCGTTGAGGAACGCAAGACTTTTACCGACATGGTAACTCAGGTGGCTCGCAAGATAAATATTCCATTCACGGTCGGCGGCGGTATCAAGGAACTGGAAGATGTTGAACGCCTACTCTATGCTGGAGCTGACAAGGTGAGTGTAAACTCCGCGGCAATCCACAACCCTCATCTCATTGATGAGATTACGGGTAAATTCGGTTCACAGGTCTGCGTTTGTGCCATCGACGCTCGTCTTGATGAGACAGGATGGTACTGTTATATAAAGGGAGGAAGAGAGAAGACTAAGCTCAACCTTTTCGAATGGGCTAAAGAAGCTCAAGACCGTGGTGCTGGAGAAATTCTTTTTACAAGCATGAACCACGACGGAGTGAAGGCCGGTTTTGCCAATGACGCATTGGCCCAGCTATCCGATGAGTTGTCAATACCTGTAATCGCGAGCGGCGGGGCTGGCAAAATGGAACATTTCCGCAATGCCTTCACGCTCGGAAAGGCCGATGCTGTACTGGCTGCAAGCGTTTTCCATTTCGGAGAAATCAAAATACCGGAATTAAAGAAATATCTTCGTACCAAAGGCATCAATGTAAGACTCTGAATAAAAGGGAAACTTTCGATAAAACGAACAAAAATGAATAAATATATGAACATCAATTTCGACAAGATGAATAGCTTGGTGCCAGCAATCATACAGGATGCAACGACCAGAAATGTCCTTATGCTGGGGTTCATGAACAAGGAAGCCTACGAAAAGACTATCAAAACGGGCAAGGTTACTTTCTGGAGTCGTTCTCGCAACTGCCTATGGACGAAAGGAGGCTCTTCCGGACATTTTCTGAATCTCGTTGAGATCAAGAACGACTGCGATGAGGACACCCTGCTCGTAAGGGTACATCCTACAGGGCCTACATGCCACAAAGGTACTGATACGTGCTGGGGTGAAGACAATGAACAGAACCCGTTGCTCTTCCTCGCCGAACTTCAAGACTTCATCGAGAAACGCCACGAAGAAATGCCAGAGGGAAGCTATACCACCAGTCTGTTCAGAAAAGGTATGAACCAAATGGCACAGAAGTTGGGCGAAGAGGCATTGGAGACCGTCATCGAGGCAACGAACGGGAGTAACGATAAGCTTGTCTATGAGGCTGCTGACATGATGTATCACCTCATTGTCCTGCTCACCAGCAAAAACCTCCGCATTGAAGACCTTGCGAAAGAATTACAAAAGCGGCATAATCCAAACTGGGACAAAAAACGCCGTGAAGAAAAGACTAAGAACTGCTAAAAATCAGAATAAAAACAGATAAAGCATGTTAATCGATTATCAAAAAGTCAATATTTATCAGCAAGACACTCTTGTTCTACAGGGTGTAAACTTCCATGCAGAAGAAGGAGAGTTTATCTATCTCATCGGGAAAGTCGGTTCTGGGAAAAGTTCTCTATTGAAAACTTTCTATTGTGAACTTGACATTGACATAGAAGAAGATGGAAAAGCCGAAGTACTGGGGCGGAATATCAGCATTATCCGCCGTAAGGAAGTGCCTGCATTAAGGAAAGAAATGGGAATCATCTTCCAAGACTTTCAACTGCTTGGCGACCGTAATGTATATCGCAACTTCTTGTTCGTGCTTGAAGCGACGGGGTGGAAGAATCGCGACGAGATCAACCAACGCATCGATGAGGTGCTCGTCTCTGTCGGCATGGCTGACCATAAGGACAAAATGCCTCATGAGCTTTCCGGAGGGGAACAGCAACGGATTGCCATCGCACGGGCCCTCCTCAACCATCCGAAGATGATTATCGCAGATGAACCTACCGGTAACCTTGACTCCGAAACGGCAAGCAACATTGTAAGGCTGCTTAAGGATATCACCCGTCAAGGCACTGCCGTAGTCATGTCGACACATAACATACCGATGCTTGACATGTATCCCGGCATCGTATACCGCTGCAAAGACGGCATCGTCACAGATGTAACTAATGAGTATAACAAAATGGATTTGACCGAAGATGGTGAGGAAGAATAAAAACTAAAAGAGCATAGAGTATGAAAGTAATGAAATTCGGCGGCACTTCGGTTGGCTCACCCGAGCGCATGAAGGGGATTGCAACTTTAGTTACCAGATCTGGAGAACCTACATTCGTCGTTCTTTCCGCAATGAGTGGAACGACCAATTCACTTATAGAAATCAGCAACTATCTGTACAAGAAAAATCCCGGGAGCGCAAATGAGGTAATCAATTATCTTGAGCAGAAATACATGCAGCATATCGAAGAGCTGTATGCCACCGATGAATACAAAGACAAGACGCGCGACTTCCTCCGCGGGGAGTTCGACTATCTGCGCTCTTTCACCAAGGATTTGTTTACCTCCTTTGAAGAGAAGTCTATCGTTGCCCAAGGCGAGATCATAAGCACGAATATGGTCGTCAACTATTTGCAGGAGTCCGGCGTAAAGGCAATTCTCTTGAACGCACTCGACTTCATGCGCACCGATAAGAATGCGGAACCTGATTCCCCATATATCAAAGAGAAGCTGAGAGGCGTTATGGAAGTTAATCCTGCCTATCAAGTTTACATCACCCAAGGTTTTATCTGCCGCAATGCATATGGCGAAGTCGATAATCTTCTGCGTGGGGGGTCCGACTATACGGCATCTTTGGTAGGAGCCGCATTACCTGCCGAGGAGATTCAGATTTGGACAGATATAGATGGCATGCACAACAATGATCCCCGAATCGTGGACGATACGGAGGCTATTCCACAGTTAAACTTCGAGGAGGCCGCGGAGTTGGCCTATTTTGGAGCAAAGATTCTCCATCCCACTTGTATCCAGCCCGCCAAGTATGCGGGTATTCCTGTCCGCCTAAAGAACACCATGGAACCTGACGCTCCCGGCACCATTATTGACAATGTCATCATGCGGGGCAAGATTAAGGCGGTTGCCGCAAAGGATAATATTACGGCAATCAAGATTAAATCGTCAAGAATGCTCCTTGCAACAGGCTTTTTGCGAAAGGTCTTCGAAATCTTTGAGAGCTATCAGACACCTATAGACATGATTGCAACCAGTGAGGTCGGCGTTTCCATGAGCATCGATAATTCCACCCATCTGACAGAGATCGTAGACGAATTGAAGAAGTATGGCACCGTAACCGTTGACACAGACATGTGCATCGTGTGTGTAGTCGGTGATCTCGACTGGAGCAATCTTGGTTTCGAAACATTAGCTACCGACGCCATGAAGAATATTCCTGTCCGCATGATTTCCTATGGGGGAAGTAATTATAACATCTCTTTCCTCATCAAGACCGCCGACAAAAAGCGAACTCTTCAGAACCTTAGTCAGGTACTTTTCAAATAAAAAAGAATGAAGGGCAGTTTTCCTATTGAGCAATTCCGTCATATAGAGACCCCATTCTACTATTATGACACGACGCTCTTGCGTTCCACCCTCCAGGTCATTAACAAGGAGGCTGGCAGGCATGAGGATTTCGTCGTGCACTATGCCATAAAGGCCAATGCCAATCCAAAGATCCTGAATGTCATAAGTCTGGCTGGGATGGGAGCCGATTGTGTCAGCGGTGGAGAGATACAAGCCGCTTTGTCTACGGGCTTCCCGGCATCAAAGGTTGTATATGCCGGTGTTGGTAAAAGTGATTGGGAGATCAACCTTGGACTGGATAAGGACATTTTTTGCTTTAATGTTGAAAGCGAAGCCGAACTGAAAGTCATCAATGAGTTGGCAAGAAGGAAAGGTAAGACCGCAAGAATATGCCTCCGAATCAATCCTGATGTTGGGGCTCACACCCATGCAAGCATCACAACCGGACTTGCTGAAAACAAGTTTGGCATCGCTATGAGCAATATGGATCAGGTCATCGAGGCAGCAAGCATGGTGAGAAACATCCAATTCTTGGGACTTCACTTCCATATTGGCTCCCAGATTCTTGAGATGAACGACTTTGTGGCACTATGCAACCGCATTAACGAAATCCAGAATCATCTCGAAAGGCATCATATAAAGGTGGAGAACATCAATGTAGGAGGCGGCCTCGGCGTTGACTACAAACATCCCAACCGAGTTCCCATTCCTGACTTCAAGGCTTATTTCGACACCTATGCACGGCACCTCAAGTTGCGCAATGGACAGAAATTGCATTTTGAATTGGGAAGGGCGGTCGTTGCTCAATGTGGCACCTTGCTTACCCGTACATTATATATAAAGCAAGGAACCCACAAGCAATTCGTAATCGTTGATGCCGGTATGACCGACTTAATTCGTCCCGCACTCTATCAGGCCTATCACAAGATTGAGAATATCAGCAGCGAAGAGCCTATGGAGACCTACGATGTTGTAGGACCGATATGCGAGTCGAGTGATGTCTTTGCCAAGGCTGTAGACCTCAACAAAAGCCATAGAGGCGACTTGATTGCCATCCGAAGTGCGGGTGCCTATGGCGAGATTATGGCAAGCCAGTATAATTGTCGCAAAATCCCAACAGGTTATATTACGGAAGATTTATGACAGTAGACTATGTTACGATAATTGGAGCGGGCGTCGTTGTGGTTGTTTCCTTACTCTCCATAATCATCAACCCTTTTTTCAGACGGTCTTTTCTCGAGAAAGCCTCTCTTGATGAAACAGGGAGCGGGGATTCCGAAGGCGATGCATTGCCTCCCCTTTCGGTCATCATCACGCTTCACGACAATACCCATGAGATAGAAAAAAAGCTGCCCTTGTATCTGAACCAGAATTATCCAACCGACTTTCAGGTTATTATCGTCTACGAAGAAGGCGACAGCGAGACCGACGACATCCTGAAAAGATTTGCCGATAACAAACACCTCTACCATACATTCATCCCAAACAGTTCGCGATATGTAAGCCGTAGGAAACTGGCCATCACCATGGGGGTAAAGGCTGCCAAGAATGAATGGATTCTCTTGACTGATGTCGAGTGCCGACCCGCGGGCGAGAATTGGCTCCGCACGATGGCACGCAACGCAAGAAAAGACAGAAATCTGGTGCTGGGGATAAGCAAATATGCGGATAAGACAAAACACTACTACTGCTTTGAACACCTTCACACCTTATATTATATCCTCCGCAAGGCTGCCAAAGGGACGGCATTTCGTACGAATTGCGCCAACCTGATGTTTAGAAAGAGCAACTTCCTCGCACAAAGCGGATTCAGCGGGAACCTCGATTTGCAAAGAGGTGAATATGATTTCCTCGTCAATAAATATGCCGAGAAGCATGCCGCTGCCATAGAAACAAGTCCTGACGCTTGGGTGATTGAAGACATTCCGACTCCAAAAAGACGGAGAAACAAGCATTTCTATTATCTTGCGGGCAGGAATCAGATGCGGAACGGCCTGTCTTACCGATTACTCTATAATGCTGATCAATGGGCGATTCACCTGCCCCTGCTATTAATAGCGCCAACGGTTGCTTTCGCGGTAATCACCCAAAGGTGGATACTCGCCGGTACCGGCATATTCTGCTTACTATTGATGACTGTCTTAAGGACATTAACCGGCAAGAAAGCATTAGGCATGCTTGGAGAAAACATGCCTTCATGGAAAATCTATCCATATGAGATAAGCATAGTATGGCATAATCTGGCGAACATCATCAGATATAAACGGGCAGACAAATTAAACTTCACAAGTCATAAGCTATGAGGCTCATTCTATATATGTCAAAGACCGACTACAAGGATGAAATCAACCGTCGGTTGATGGATTCCTTGCTCGGGGCGTTCAGGCAAGATGCAGAGCTACGGCATGAAGCATCTTTAAAGGGAGCACCCCCCACCCTGATCCATGTCTTTGGATGTTGGAATCGCACGGCGGCAGACATGATTTTCAAGGCCCACAGAAGAGACATACCCACAGTCTATTCACCTTTAGGAGGGCTGATGCCATGGAACTTAAAAGACCGGAAATATGCCAGGCAGCTGAAAATGTTGTCTTTTCAGAGACAGATGACCATAGAGGCCCGTGCCCTCCTTGCTTTCGGCAAATTGGAGGCCGAGCAACTGCTGGAGATGAAGTGGAACAATAGAACTCAATTTGTTGAGAATCCTTTCATTACAAATCAGATTTCAGAGGAGGGCATGATTCAGAAGATACGGGCTTTCTATCAGAAAGTGCTCGATTCCAATAGCTCCAGCCTGCTCGACCAGAATACACTTGGCATCATTGGAGGGCTCCTGCAAGCCAGTCTGGACAAGGACTCCTTCTTGGACGAGAGCCATAAGACAGAACTCCTGAACGCTATCCGAAACCTGAAGGAAGAAGATTGGAGGACCATCTTCCTATATGCCTCCGACGAACTCATCATCAATCGCCTCCTTCAAGGCATTTCCTATCTGAAAATCCAGGCACCCAACATCCCGTTTCATGATATAGACAGATTCGCCCCCAACCGTCAATATACCGAGCAACCCATCGCTATAGAAGGCGTGGAACCGGAGAAAGAACTTGCCAAAGTGTTCAAAACGCTCTACAATGAAATCAATCATGACTCAATGCCCTTCAGCCATCTCGCAGACCTATACAAGATATTAAGATTCACAGACTATGATGAAAACGAATTCGAAGGTATAATCAGGAAAGGCAGACAGGAGAAGTTTGCTGCCCGGATATTAGGCGCCATGGCCGACATTCTCAATCTCACCGAAGGATTCATGCCCATATCACCCATCAATGACGGTGAAACGGGCAGGCTCATTAAAAACATTACGAAAATACGAAAATCATGAAATCCAAGAGTTATAACATCGACCGAGACATGCATTATCTGCAACTGCTATCACAGTCTTTCCCCACGATAGCCGATGCCAGTACAGAAATCATAAACCTGCAGGCAATATTGAACCTGCCGAAAGGTACCGAGCATTTTCTTGCCGATATCCATGGAGAGCATCCGGCATTCCAACATGTGCTGAAAAACGCGTCCGGCAATATTAAACGGAAGGTCAACGAGCTCTTCGGAACCACTCTCAGAGACTATGAGAAACGCGAGCTCTGTACGCTTATCTATTACCCTGAACAGAAACTTGAACTCGTAGAGGCTACGGAGAAAGACCTCAACGACTGGTATCACATCACAATCCACCGACTGGTGGCAGTATGCCGTGATGTATCGAGCAAATACACCCGGTCGAAAGTCAGGAAATCATTGCCTGAAAGCTTCAGCTATATCATTCAGGAACTTCTTCATGAGCGCACCGACGATGCCAATAAGATTGCGTATGTCAATGTGATTATCGATACCATCATCAGCACCGGGCGCGCCGACGATTTCATCATTGCGATTGCCAATGTGATACAGCGCCTTGCCATCGACCAGCTCCACATTCTCGGCGATATCTATGACCGGGGACCCGGCGCACACATCATCATGGACACCCTGGCCAACTATCACAACTGGGATATACAATGGGGAAACCACGACATCCTGTGGATGGGAGCCTGTGCCGGCAACGACGCATGCATCTGCAATGTCATCCGGCTCTCGCTCCGATATGCCAACCTCGCAACGCTTGAGGATGGATACGGCATCAACCTCGTGCCGCTTGCGACCTTTGCCATGGACACCTATAAAGACGACCCTTGCGAGGAATTCCTGCCAAAGCTGAGCGGGGGAGCCGAGTATATCGACGAGCGACAGAAGATACTTACCGCGCAGATGCACAAAACCATCACCGTGATGCAGTTCAAGGCCGAAGCCCAGCTCTTCGAGCGCCATCCGGAATGGAAGATGCAGGACCGGGAACTGCTCAAGGCCATTGATTATCAGACCAGCACCATCAGACTGGAGGGAAAGGAATATCAGCTGACCAGCTGCCACTTTCCCACCATCGATCCCGCAAACCCTATTGCCTTCACCGAGGAGGAGAAAATCTTAATGCAGAAACTCCATCACTCTTTCAGGGTCAGCGAGAAACTGCATAAACACATCAATCTGCTCCTCGGACATGGATGCATGTATGCCATCTATAACAACAATCTTCTCTTCCATGCCTCGGTTCCGCTGGAGGAAGACGGCACGCTGAAGGAAGTTGAGATTTATCCCGGCCGGAGATATTCCGGCCGGGAGTTGATGCACCGCACGGGAATGATGATTCGCCAGGCTTTCCAGGATGATGCCTCCCCCGAAATATGCCAATATGCAAGAGACTATTTCCTCTACCTATGGTGCGGACCGGACAGTCTGCTGTTCGACAAGTCGAAGATGGCCACCTTCGAACGCTACTTCATCACCGACAAAGAGACACACAAGGAGGAAAAGGGATTCTACTTCAAACTGCGCGATGATGAGAAAATCGTCGACCATATACTCGACGCGTTCGAAGTAAAAGGAGCCAACCGCCACATTATCAACGGCCATGTGCCCGTACATGTAGCCAGCGGCGAGAACCCCATCAAGGCCAACGGCAAACTGATGGTCATCGACGGAGGCTTCTCGCAGGCCTATCACAAGGAAACCGGAATTGCCGGATATACCCTGGTCTATCACAGCCGCGGGTTCCAATTGGTGCAACATGCCCCCTTCACTTCCACCACCGAGGCCATCGAGAAGGGCACCGACATCAAGAGCACCATCCAGATTGTAGAGATGAGTGCCCACCGCATGCTCGTCGCCGATACCGACAAGGGCATTGAACTAAGGCAGCAGATCAAGGATTTAGAGGAGCTCCTCTTCGCTTATCGCCATGGTTTCCTGACCGAAAGAGAGCGCAAGAAGTAGCCGGCGGCTGCTTGCCGCGGGATTACAAACAGCTTGTAATGGCATTACACACGGCGTGTAACAACCTTACAAACCGTTTGTAACATCCGCGTGAACCGCCAGAGGAAATAAGAAAAGCATCCTTCCGGGAGGAAAAGAGCCGGAAATTGCAAGGGTTCTTCATGTTAACAACACTTTTTCCCCTTTTTATTTCTTTAATCCTGAAATTTTAATTACCTTTGCATCCGCGTTTACGAGTTAAGCGCATAAAATTCAAACCTAATTAAAAAAATTATTAAAAATGGCAACAAAAATCAGATTGCAACGCGGCGGCCACAAGGGATACGCAGTTTACAGAATTGTGATCGCCGATGTTCGAGCACCACGAGATGGTAAATTTACTGAGAAGATTGGTAGTTATAATCCAAACACCAATCCTGCAACCGTAGATTTGAATTTCGATCGTGCACTCTATTGGGTCGAGGTGGGTGCCCAGCCGACAGATACGGTGCGTAGCATCCTCAGGAACGAGGGCGTTTACTTGATGAAACATCTGAAAGGAGGCGTAAAGAAAGGTGCCTTCGACGAGGCTGCTCTCCAGCAGAAGTTTGAGGCTTGGAAGGCTGACAAGGAACAGAAACGAAGTACCTTCGTCGCAAACCAGGCTAATGACAAGAAAAAAGCCGAAGAACTGAAACTGGAGGCAGAGAAGAAGGCCAATGAGGCTATTGCCAAAAAGGTGGCCGACAAGAAGGCCGCCGAAGCTGCCGCAAAGGCAGAGGCAGAGGCTGTCCCCGCTGAAGAGCCGACAGAAGCTCCAGCAGAGGAAGCGACAGAAACACCTGCAGAAGCTTAACCATTCTCAGAAAGAAATCATAAAGGCGAGTTCCAATTGGAACTCGCCTTTTCTTTTGGCGCCCTCCAAAAACTTATCTCCGGACAGGATGAATCACCTCATTAATGGCGTCGCCCACACATGCATTGGGCATCTGAATATGCAACAATTCACAGACTGTGGGCGCGATATCTACGATGCGGGTCGGTATTGAGGTCTGGCCTTTATCGATATGCCATCCCATGAAAACAAGCGGAATATGGCTGTCATAGGGATTCCATACGCTATGGCCGGTGCCGATATAGTTTGGATCAGGGGTGGCATCCACGGTTCCCGGCTTGGTTATGACATAGAAATCGCCACTGCGCTCCGGGTTATAGCCGTTCACGATACGCTCACGAAGCAATTGGTGCAAGGTCGTGTTCTGCACATTCTCATAGTCTACTACACGATAAACCTTCTCATTCTTACTGAAGAAATCCATGGCTTCCCGCTTTATCTTGTCATAGTCTGCGCCTGCATTCCGAACGGCAGTCCGGTCTATATAGATTCGATCGGCGTTAGCAGCGAGCAAAGGCTTGAACCCGTGCTCCGCACTATACCGTTCATTGAACCTCTTTACCTCGTCCCATGCGGCATAGGCATCAGCCTTGATACGGTGGCGGCGCATCAAGTTATAGTTGTGGATAGCCCCATGGTCGGCCGTAAGGAAGAAAAGATAGTTGCCTTTTCCCACCTTCCGGTCAAGGAATTCGAAGAAATCCGCGAGATCCCTGTCAAGCTCCATATAGGCTTCATAGTTCTCCTTGCCTCGCGTGCCGTACTTGTGCCCGATGGCATCGGTAGAAGATACGCTTACCGCAAGCAGGTCGGTGATGTCGTCTTGCCCCATCCGCTCATTTTCGAGAGCGGCTTTCGCCATCTTGAAGGTCAGGCTGATTCCCTCGTTGCTTGTCTTCACATCCTTCCCGGGAGTCTGCTGATTCTCCCTGTTGAATCTCTGCGCCCATTGGGGAAGTTCTTTCATGTAATAAGTGCTGGATATATAGTGCCCGTCCTCAGTATCCCACCAATAGGCGGCATCGGCACCGTGGCCGGCGGGAAGGATAGCGGCACGATCCTTCAATGCAACCCCTATTACCTTTGCCTTATAGTCGGTGGCTATCTTCAACACATCGCCAATGCCCGAAGCCAGCAGGTTCTTGGGCGACATTTTACCGGCCCGCCCATTAGAGCCGACACCCTGCACATCATCATCCTGACAGCAATACACCTGCTTGCCACTAATGAAGAAGTCGTTCCCGGCAATGCCTGTAAGTGCCGGCACAGAGCCCGTATATACACTTGAATGCCCAATGGCCGTAACCGTGGGCACATAATTAATCATCGTGTTCTCACAACTGAAGCCATCATCGACAAGGCGCTTCAAGCCGCCCTCGCCAAATTGGTCGTAATAATAATACAGGTAGTCCCAACGCATTTGGTCGACAACAAGTCCCACGACGAGCCTGGGCCTTTCGATTTGTGCATTCATGCCAAGCATTGTCCCAAGGAACAGCAGGCCTAAGAAAGTTCTTTTCATGTTATGTAGTTGATTTATTCTGGTATTTTTTGCAAATATACGACTTTTCTTTGACATCCTGCTCCCTACCTTTATATTATTTTCGTTTATGACTTTTGCGCCTGAAGCCCGAACATCGGATTCTCAATATCGGGGATTATCTATATAGCGATGGCACATGGGGGGCACTTGCCTATTATACAGGCAAATTCCCCGTGGCCTTAGTGTTCAGTAACTATACGAGTGAGGCCGACAGACAGAAAGGTTACAGGCATGGGTATGCCGTAGCCTTGCGTGATGCGGCATGACCAACTCCTTGAAACCCTGACAACGAAGACTATCCGGAAACGGAGAATGTGTTTGAGTATATTGACGCCACGGCATCTCTCACCATGATGAAAAACTTGGACGGGCTGACGACTTGTCAAAATCTGAATGCTCGATATTTGAGCAGCTACAATTATGATAATTACTATAACCATGGTGGAAAAAAGGCCGCCATTCCCTTGGCAATGGAATACGGGGGGCAATGGTGGCAATACGCCTACCCTAGCCAGTCTGCAGTACCGGTTCCCACAGGTACAAGCGGCTGGCATCTTCCAAGTATCGGACAATGGTTCATGATGTTTACAAACCTGACCGGGCTTAATCCTAACGATCTGATCAAAGGAACGGACTCATATGGACAGGTGTATACATTGAGTTGGACTTTCAGTTCCGCAACCGAAAAGAGAAAGTATTTGGATAAGTTTACCAGATATTTTGACAGCAATTCTAACCCGATATTAAAAGAGTATTATAATTCTCATAGAATTCCGGAGGTAACTTTCTATCTGCCTGCCGACGGACAATCGGATTGGTATCTATGGGCCTGCGACGAAGCTAAAAGCGATGGCTCAGCTTATTGTGTCCATCTATCACAGACGGCGATATCCTTCACCTATCTTGACAAGCGGCCTGGCGAAAATTCGCTTAACGGCTACGCGGCCCGTTCGGTAATCGCTTTCTAAGTAGGCACGGCAAAAGATAATTGACACAAACTCTTTTTGGCAGCCCATCTTCTTGTGGTTTTTTATTTTCCTAAAAATCGCAAGAAGATGGGCTGCTAATGGCTTTTTATCTTTACGAGACATTCGTTTGCGCTCCACTTCTGCATAATTTCCAAATTTTATTTGCATATTTAAATAACTTTACCTACCTTTGTCGCCGTTTATAGAGAGTTCTAAAAATTAGTAATGCCAAAATGACATTCATACAAGACGGACTTTTGTTGTGCAGAGAAAGGATTCATTTCCGCAAATATGAGAGCAAATTATTTGACGGTTCCAAATGTTTTGTTACTCTTTCAAACATATAGGCGCACAGTGCCATGACCATTGCTTCTGAGCAGGTGCTTGTCAGACAAGAAGGAATCCTGCATATAACACTACAAATGAAAGAAAAAACTACATATTGAATCCTTCCTTGGTATCTTAAAGAAAAGGTAAGAAGTATCAAAATATAAAAAGTTATGAAAAAGAAAATTTACAAGCAACCTGGTGTCGAGAAACTCCAGCTATCCGCAGAGGAGTTGATGCAAATACCCGGTGCATCGCAATTCGACAATGATGGTGATGGGAATACAGACCAAAGACCACCTATTATCGGCGACCCAGACGGAGGCATTGGCGCAAAGGAAGGTATCTTTGATAATGATGAGACATGGGGAACTTGGGAAGATTAAGAATTAGTTTGAAACAAAAGTTTAAAAAAATGAAGCGGAATAATTTAGTAAGCGTATTTGCGCTCGTATTGCTCTTCGCAACTGGCAAGGCAATGGCGCAAGGGCAGGATGCCCAGCATCGATGGAACGGTAACCCCGTGAATAGCGTGGCCGACAATACCGATGAAGACAACGGCACAGTCTATCTATATAATGTGGGCACCGGCGAGTATCTCAATACTGGCAGCTATTGGGGTACGGTAGTCATCGGCTTCAATGTGGGCATGCCTATCCATATCCAGAAAACAGCTACCTCCGGCGTATACCGCATGACTGGCTCGCTGGTAACCACCGAGGGTAAGAACATCGCCTTTGGCCGCAAGCAAGATACACCAGGACCGGAAAATACCATCAATTACAACCGCGTCTATGTGGATAGAGGCACTACTTGGTCAGGCAGCGACACCGGCGTAAATGGCATTCTTGACTGGAGGTTTACTGAAACTATACCGGGATCCAAAAAATATTATATACACTGTTACAACAACGAGACCACTGCTGGCATGCAGGGAGAAATCTATCTCACTATGCACACTACTCCCATTGGCAAGACCTATGACATCACCTATCCTCACTCGCCCGTCACCCGGTACAGCGAGTGGAGACTGGTAACCAAAGCCGACCTTAAGGCCGCATTTAAGGAGCAGTATGCTTCCGACGAGGACCCAGCGGATGCCACTTTCCTTGTCTACGACCAGAACTTCGAGCGCGGTAACAAATATGTGGAACATTGGAAACCTACCGGTGTTGTCGGCACATACAGCGCACAGTATCTCTACGATCCCTCCAAGACGGGCGAAACTTATTACATTGGCAACGGCTCCATCAGTAGCAATTACTATATGGCATACCATGCGGGCTATACCACGGCCAATGTGCGCAATATCGGCTATGATGACAAAGCCAACGGCTCGGTACTCCAGACTGTCACCACGCTGAAAGCTGGCTGGTATAAAGTGAGCTGTGACGGCTTCTACCATCCTGCTAGCGGCAGTCAGCTCAAGTCTTCGCTCGTGGCCGAGGTACAGGGCACTTCTGATCCTCTCTCGAATGTGAAGACGACCCTCCAGCGACTCGCTACCGAGGATCAGTTTACCAACACCAAGGACGACATGACTCGCGTCTACACAGATACCGATCTGAACCCGCTCAAGGAGAGTCCCTATGTCAAGGCCGGCAAGTTGTTCACCCAAGAAAAGTATGTCAACACGCTGATGGTCTATGTGCCCCACGACGGCGATAAGCTCAACATCGGCATCCGTATCAGCGGTTCTACCGAAGACCTCGACTGGACATCGTGGGACAACTTTCAACTGCAATACTGCGGTAACCGCGACCTGGTGCTCGACGAAGCACAGACCTCGCTCAACTACATAACTCTACAGGTAGATCCTGCAGCGGCCAACACACTGATCCTGAAGCGCACGCTGAACATCGACAAGTGGAACTCCATCATGCTGCCCGTATCGCTCACAGCAGCACAAGTAAAGACAGCTTTCGGCGAGCAGTGCAAGCTTTCGCAGCTGCCCCATCAGTCGGGTACCATCCCTACCCGCATAGACTTTACCAAGGTGAATCTCTCCAACGACAATGCCGTGGCCATCAAGCCCAACACGCTCTATATCATCAAACCTACCAAGGAACCCATCGGCACCCAGGGCAACTCCTATCAGAAAACGCTCAAAAACGGTACCGTCATCAGCGTGCCCACACCGTTCTATATCATCAACAATGTAACGCTGGGCACCGACCCGACAACTGCCCATCCTGACGGCATCGTCAAGGAAACATCCACATCATCTACCACCGTTGACGACAAACTGCAGTTCTGCGGTTCAATAATCAGTCAAAACAGCAAGGTGGTACCAGCCTACTCGTATGTGCTGGGGGCTAAAGACGGATTGTGGTACTACACACAAACCGCGAATAAGATAAAGGGCTTCCGCTGCTGGATAGCTACCGGTTCTGAGGCGCAGGCAAAATCGCTGACATTCTATATAGATGGGATAGAAGAAAATACCACAACGGGCATAGACTCGATTGTAACCGATAGAGAGGCAAGCATGACAGGTAATGTCTACACCATTAACGGGCAGCTCGTGCGTAGCAATACGACTTCGCTTGAAGGCTTGAGCAAGGGTATATATATTGTCAATGGCAAGAAATATGTAGTGAAATAATAACCGTATACAGCATGTTATCCCTCATAACATGCTGTGGTTTATCCAATAAAAAGAAAGGCGCCATGACAACATGACGCCTTTCTTTTTGTCAACAGTATAATTCCTTCGGGAATTTGGCATAGGGTTTCTCTCAAAGATTCTATATTACTGTTAACAGTAATAGCGTAGCCAGAGCTTAATCTGAATTAATTCAGACGAAACATTCTTTCTCCTTAGATAAGAATACGGTCAAATCGATGCCTGAATTTGATTTCAATAGAAATGAGATCTCTGCAAAAGCAAGACACCAACCCATCTTTGGGTAACAGTTGATGATCTTATCAATGAAATCATAACGGATAGGTTTAACCAGCCCTATAATGAGCCGTCTAAAGATGCCATCTCTCCTTTTGTTGAAGGAATGGGACACAATCCCTGGCGCCTGATATAAGTTGCAGGCGATAGCCTCCATGATGTGTTGCATATGATGCGCACTTTCAGTTTCATGCGCTCCAGGACTTCCTTGTTTTTCGGCAGAGTTGTATCCCCTGTCTGCGCAGACGGGAGTCCTCTCCGGAAGCCTGGCTTTCTTCAAAGGAGGCTCAAGATGCCTGATGTCACTTTCATTGGCGGATGTTGTCTCTTCCTCAAGAACCATTCCGTCCTCGTCCGTTATAGTATGACACTTATAGCCGAAGTGCTGTTTGCTCAGTCAGCAAAACTCGGAGAAGAAAGTTTCTATTTCATAGCGTAAAGGCACCAAAAATAGTTGAATTGGGCAAATATAAGAACAGGAGTTTTGCAGAGATCTCAAATAATCCATTAAAACAACTTACTTGGTCGGTAATTTCCGGAGTTGTTGTTAGACTTATTGATATAACTATTATTAGTATGGATAGAGCTACGCAAGCGGCTGTCTTCTCTCCACAGATTTTACAGATTGACAATAAAAGAAGTAATTTCTACAAAGAAATTACTATCGCTTTACTATGCGGGGTCATAAGTGGTTATTTCAATGTAGGACTAACATTGGGGCAAGATATTCATTTCGCAGCGACACCTGTATTATTCCAAACATTGCCGGCTATCTTCTTAGTAACTTTAGGGGATTCTCTACCAATGCTATTTACTGCTTATACCAAAACAGAAAAAATCACACATGGAAGGACTACTTTGGAAATAATACTTTGGGCAACTATCTGGGGTTCTGTATCTTAGCCGGAAATTACGGTATGGTCAGTTCTTCGGGCTCTCACTATGCAAGAATTATCTCCAAGCTTTACCAGCACTCCTCCCTCTTCCCCTCTGCATTCTGATAACACCAAATGTAGTCTCCTCAAATATATGAGGAATCATTTTAAAGGAATAGAAAGGATGCTCAAAAAGATGATTTGATGCCATTATACTCATGATAGATCCTTTTATCTCACAACTGATATAAACTATGGAACAGTCAAATAACTTTGATATAAAACATAAAATAAGCAGATTTTATAGGCCATAAATCAAAAAAACATGTTAGCATGTTTTGATTATTCCTATATTTGCCAAATAAACATTATATTTAAACTAAAACATGGAGAAAAATAATTATTATAAATCCATTTCTTAAGTTTTGACCATGAATTTACTTTAAGAATCGTATAACAAATGAGAACCAAAATTCATTACTCTACTAGTGGACTTTCTGATGTTTATTGGAACCGCCCATCTTTTAGACTCGCAGGCTTAACTTTACTATTGAGCTCGAGTTTGTTAGTACCTGCAACCGTAGGCGCAACTAAAAAAAGTATGCCTATGGAAGTTGTACAGCAGTCAAGAAGGATTACAGGTACCGTTACCGACGACAGTGGCGAACCTATCATTGGTGCTACTGTTTCGGTAAAAGGAAGCAAGAATGCTACCGTGACTGATATTGACGGACATTTTACACTCTCTAATGTAGCTAATGATGCAGTACTTCATGTATCCTATATCGGATATAGCGACCAAGAAATTGGCATAGGAAAACAAAGTACTATAAGCATTGTAATGTCACAAGACACGAAATCTCTTGATGAGGTTGTTGTAGTGGCTTATGGCGCACAAAAGAAAACTACACTTACAGGTGCTGTAGCCGCTATCGGTACACGAGAATTGAAGCAGAGTCCTTCAGCAAACTTGGCTGTAACGCTGACTGGGCGTCTTCCTGGTTTGATTGCAATTCAGCGTAGTGGTGAACCAGGACGCGATGTAACAAACCTTTACATGCGCGGCCGTGGAACCATCAATGGTCAAAACCCTCTAATTCTTGTCGATGGTGTAGAGCGCGATATAACTTCACTTGACCCTAATGAAGTAGACAATATATCTATTTTGAAAGATGCATCTTCTACAGCCCTCTTCGGTGTACGTGGTGCTAACGGTGTTATCCTTGTTACTACCAAACGCGGCACAAGTGAGATTCCCGATATCAGCCTCACGGCTGAAACGGGTTGGCAGACTTTCACTCGTTGGCCATCGCAAATCGACTCCTACGACTGGGCGCTTCTGAAGAATCAGGCTTGGCATAACGACCATCCTAATCCAGGAGTAAACGATGCACCTCCTTATTCTGACTATGCATTGGAGCGTTACCGGCTTGGAGACCAACCGAACACCTATAGTAACCATCATTGGGTGAACGAATTAACTAATAAGTGGGTACCGCAGACACGCTACAACTTAACACTGAACGGTAAAGGTGCCAATGTCAATTACTTTGTGAATGTGGGATATTTACATCAAGGCGGTCAATTTAAACTTGATAAATCAGAACATCCCAGTTATAATGCCAAGAAGTTTATGGATAGATACAACTTCCGTGCTAATATCGATGTGGCCCTTAATGCCCGTAAGACATTGAAAGCATTCTTGAATGCAGCAGGAATATTTGAAACGGTTAATGGCCCTAACGAGGAAACACAGACTCTTTTGACAAACACTCTTGGTAAGTGGCCCAACATTATAGCTGGTCCTACTACACCCGATGGACAGGTACTGGTCGGAGGCAGTTCTTACCAGTACAGCCCTTGGGCACAAATTAACCGATCCGGTTACAAAAAAGAGACACGGAGCTCTGTAAATGCTACTTTCGGTATTTCGTACGACCTTGGTTTTCTTTTAAAAGGTTTGTCAACCAAGATTACTGCTTCGTATGACACTCAGTCTATTAATTATCTCGTTGGTGCCAAGACATATCAGTATTGGGAGTCGGTGGTCGATCCTAATAAAAAAAATCCCGACGGAAGTGATTACATTGAGTATCACCGTATTCGTGCAGACTTCGACAACACACCTCTTTCTACTAGTAAGTCGGCAACATTCGCTTCTTTCTATGACCTGCAGTGGCAGATTTATTTTAATCGTACATTCAACGAGAAACATTCTGTGACAGCCTTGTTCCTGGCTCAGAAACAGTCACAAGTTAAGGCATCTGATGTATTACCCTTCAATGTGCAGGGCTTGGCTACACGTTTAACCTATGCTTACGATGACAAATACATAGCAGAGTTCAATGCCGGATACAACGGTTCGGAACAGTTTGCACCAAAAAACAGATACGGCTTCTTCCCCTCTGTATCTGCAGCGTGGAATATTTCGCGCGAGAAGTTCTTCGAAAAGTGGACTAATGTGGTAGACAAGATGAAGTTGCGCATATCTTACGGTCTTGTTGGTAATGACAAAATTGGTAATACACGATTCCTCTATCTCGATAATGTGACAAGAGACTATGGCGGGTATTCACCTTCTCTATCAAACAACCACACTATTCAAGAACTGTTCTTTGGTAATCCTAACCTAAAATGGGAAACTGCAAAGAAACTTAATGTAGGTTTTGAGTTGGGGTTGTGGAAATATTTCAACCTCTCGTTAGATGTGTTCTCGGAGCGTCGTGACAATATTCTAATTACCAAGAACTCTACTCCTTCAATGATCGGCGTATCACAGTCCACCATAGCTCCTTTCAATCTCGGACGTGTAAAGAACCGTGGCTATGAGTTGGAAATGTCCTTTAACAAGCTCATCACCAAAGATTTGCTCGTAATGGCCAAAGCTAACCTCAATTACAATGACAACGAGGTGGTTTATATGGATGAACTCAAATTTGATGAGACCTATGCTTACCCGTACCATCAAACAGGTTACAGTATTGGCCAACAATGGGGTATGATAGCTGAAGGGTTCTTCAAAAATCAAGATGAAATCAACGCTTATGCACAATATGAAGGTCTCAAACCTCGGCCAGGCGACTTGAAGTTTAAGGATGTCAACGGTGATAACATAATAAACCAGAAGGACTTATCGCCTATCGGGAATTCAGATGTACCTAAGTACACTGCAGGTTTAGCACTTAGTATAACCTATAAGAACTTTGATATATCGGCACTATTCCAAGGGGCATTTGAAGTTTCCGGTGCTGTGGGTGAACCTGGCCCCTATGAGTGGTACGATTTCCGTGAATTCCATAAGAAAGCATGGACTCCTGAACGGGCAGCAGCAGACGAGGAAATTCTCTTTCCTGCCTTGGCTTTGGCACAATCGGCCAGCGAAATCTACAACAATACCTTTTTTAACATGGATCGCTCATACATCCGCTTGAAAAACTTAGAAATAGGCTATACCTTACCTAAGAGTTGGTCAAGAGTTATCAATGCCAAAGCGGTTCGCTTCTATGTTAATGGTTATAACCTCGCTACATGGGATAAGATGAAATTCAAGGATTGGGATCCTGAAGTTATGGACAATAGTACTTATCCTATACTCAAAGTATGGAATATCGGTGTAAATGTAACTTTCTAAAACTTACAATCATGAAATATAAGTCATTCAAACTCTCTCTGACCCTTGCTAGTAGCTTACTGCTATTGAGCGGTTGTGGAGATGCATTAGATATTACGCCGGATGGGCGTATGACACAGTCCGATGTATTCAACAATATAGATTACACCGAGTCTTATGTCAACTCTATGTACGAAAACATACGTAAATATGGTGTCAATTACCATTATTATACATTCCTTGCTGCCTACGGTGATGATGGCACAGACAGTCAAATACCTACCGACTCATGGCAACCGTTGCAATATTGGAATCAAGGTAGCTGTACCTCCTCCAGCAATATTCCTTTCAGCCAAGGTAAAGCAGGGCTTCGCTATAATGATATGGACTTTTGGGGAACTGCTTATGGGGGTATTAGAAAAACCAATGTCTTTCTGGCGCAGGCTAATGAAAAAAACATCCCCGAGGTTGCTAAGTTAGGACGATATCGCGCAGAAGCAAAAGTGCTGCGGGCACACTATTACTTCGATTTGATGAAAAATTATGGTGGTGTACCGCTTTTCGATACCGATATTACACTAAAGACTGATTTTTCAGATGTGAAGCGTGCAACATTCCAAGAATGTACCGATTTCGTAGTAAAAGATTGTGATGATGCCATCGCTGAACCGAATCTTCCTTTCCGTACAATAGAGGAAGGTGAGCGTGGTCGTATGACAAAGGCTGTAGCATATTTTATCAAGGCTTCCGTATTGCTATTTAATGCTAGTCCTTTATGGAATCCAGAGGGGGATCAAGGCAAGTGGGCAAAAGCAGCAAAGGCTTGTAAAGAAGCTGTAGATGCACTAGAAACTAACGGTTATGGCTTATATCCCGACTATGAGAAATTCTTTATCACTCGGCCAGACAAATCTCAGTTGCCAGCCGACAAGGAGACAATCTTAGAAGCTATCGATTCATGGGGCTATGGCAAGCAAACCTGGAGAATGTTTGGTACTATCATGTTCTTGATGAATGAAATCCCTACTTTCCCATCAGACAAGAGCGGGTTGTGTCCCTCGCAGGAGCTAATAGACACCTACGAGATGGCAGATGGACAAATCCCTATCACAGGCTATAAGGATGAACGCCATACTCAGCCTATCATCAATACGGCATCAGGCTATAACGACCAGAATCCATATGTGAATCGTGATCCACGCTTCTATGCTTCAATCTGGTACAATGGTGCACATTTCGGTAAAGTTTCAGGTAATGAGATATACATAGAATCATATGTGGGTGGTGCACATGGTATCTCTGGCATCAAGCAACGTACCCCGACAGGTTACTACCTGCGTAAATATGTTGATCCCACGATGCGTACGTCAGGTGCCAGCAAGACTCTATGGCGTATCTATCGCTTAGGCGAACTCTATCTCTCGTTGGCAGAAGCAGAAAATGAGGCTAACGGGCCGACGCAAATAGCATATGAGGCAGTCAATAAAGTCCGCCATCGTGCAGGCATGCCCGACCTGTCAGCCAATTTGACAAAAGAGCAATTCCGCGATCGTATTAGACGTGAGCGCCGTGTAGAGATGGCTATAGAAGAGAATCGTTTCTACGATATACGTCGTTGGAAGATTCTTCCCGAAGTATCTAAGTTTAAAACGGGTATGCGTTGGGAAAAGAATGATGATGGCAGTCTCAGGCAAACACGTATTGTAGCTGTTGATTGCCAGCCTACCGCAGATGATAAGTATTATCTGCTTCCTATTCCTCTTAGTGAGACCATCCGTATGCCGAATGTAAAGCAGAATCCTAAGTGGTAAAAAAACATCTCACCATAAATGATTATAGAGTTTTAGACTCTATGGACACTTTTCATATCTGTCTCTTATACACATCTGACGCTGCCGACGACTAGTCGAGTGTA
>CAUULA010000036.1:0-23414 GCA_963545855.1 uncultured Prevotella sp. | reverse complement strand
TTGTACCAAAAGCATACATGTTTATAATCTGATCCGCCATACCTTCTGCAAGGATCGTTTCGCGCTTTTTGACGGTCTGAGGCTCAAAGGAACCGTCACGGTCACGAGGAGTTTCTACTGTGACCCCACCATAGCGTGTCTGCACTTGCTTAGGCATCTTGCCATTACGGCGGTTGCCTTTTGAGCGTTCATCAAGAGAGAGATGGGCATCCATCTCACCTTCAAGGGCAGTATTCAAAATGCGCTCCAACATTGGTGCCAAAGCACCATCCTTGCCAAATAATGGCTCTCCGTTACGAAGCTGTTCCGCAGCTCTCTTGTAATCAATTTCTTTGTTGTCCATAAAAAAATAAACTGTATAAAACTATTTCTTATTGTAGTCTGACACAGTTTACTTTACACTCTCGTCAAGACTTAATCTTGTTTCCGCCCACGGAATTGGGTTCTGACTCATGGGCAGGCTATTACGATCTGTTCCATGAGGGCAAGCCCCTGGGCTCCTATCTTATCAGGTTGGTATACAGACAGAAATACTTCCATAGCGGCGCAACCATCATGGCTTGTAGAAGTTCGCCGGTTCTCAGCATATGGAGCACTTCCTCTTTTTTAAAGAAATAGACCCTGATGTCCTCGGTGCGGTCGAGATGCTGGCCGGAGATTCGCTTCACCCCGCGGGCAAGATAGGAGTAGCATAAATTGTCCATTGCCCCCGGGTTGGGAGCGGTTTTCATCAAGAGCGTCCACTCGCCGCAGCCGAAGCCCGTCTCTTCCTGCAATTCTCGTCTGGCCGCTGCAAGCGGTTCCTCGCCCTTCTCGACGACTCCAGCGCAGATTTCGGTCGACATAATGCCGAGCCCGTGCCGGTATTGGCGCTCGAGGACGAGCTTGCCATCGTCGGTCTCGGCGATGACATTAACCCAGGTGGGATAGTGGAGCACATAGTATTCGGGGTGGATGCGCCCGTCAGGTAGCTCCACCTTGTCGCGGCGCACGGTAAGCCAGGGTCGCCGGAACAGTTCCTCTTCTGAGAGAACTTTCCATTTCATGTTTTCGTCGTCGAATCTCATATCCGGACAAAGATAGGGAAAAAAGCGGAAGGAACCACGAGATCGAGGACAAAAAATCGTCAGGAGAAGAAAAAGGGAGGGAATTTACCTTTTCGGAAAGACATGGGCTGGCGTATAGGAAGCGTTCTTTAGTCGTGCTTGTATAATCTTTTCATGGTATTGTAAGGCGACAAGCCCTCTACAACCGATTCCTAACCTCTCCCAAAAGAGAGTGGATTTTCTCCCTTTCGGGTAGAGTTAGGGAAAGGTTTTCCCCTTAAGGAAGGGATAAGGAGAGGTTGTAGGGCTTTTCGCTTTACTTCCCCATCTGCTTCTTGAGCAGTTCCGGAATCTGGCTGGTCTCGTTGGCCACAGGCACGCCCACGGCTTCGAAGGCAGCCACTTTGCCCTCTGCGGATCCTGATGTGCTTGAGATGATGGCACCGGCATGCCCCATCTGCTTTCCCGGAGGTGCCTGACGGCCGGAGATGAATACGGCGACGGGTTTCGTTACATGCTCCTTGATGAACTGGGCAGCACGCTCCTCAGCATCGCCTCCTATCTCGCCGATGAGGGCGATGCTGTCAGTCTCGGGGTCGTTTTGGAATATCCGGAGCAGGTCTTCGAAGTAAAGACCCACCACGGGATCGCCTCCTACGCCAATGGCGGTAGACTGTCCGAGTCCTGCCTGCGTGAGGTTGTAGACCACCTCATAGGTCAGGGTCCCGCTACGGCTGATGACTCCGGTGCCCCCACGCTTGAAGATGTTGGTGGGCATGATGCCCACGAGGCATTCCTCAGGGGTGATGAGCCCGGGACAGTTCGGTCCGATGAGATCGGCTCCCTTGTCGCGGATGTAGCGGTGAGCATAGACGGCGTCCTCTACGGGCACTCCTTCGGTGATGCAGACGATGAGTTTGATGCCTCCGTCGGCAGCCTCGAGCATGGCATCCCTGGCAAAGGCGGCCGGAACGAAGATGATAGAGGTGTTGGCTCCCGTGGCTGCTACGGCGTCTTTGACGGTGTTGAAGACAGGGATTCCGTCTACTTCCTGTCCGGCTTTGCCCGGCGATGTTCCTCCCACGATGTTCGTGCCGTAGGCCTTCATCTTCGATGCATGGAAGCTGCCGTCGCGCCCCGTGATACCCTGTACGATAACTCTTGTATTCTTATTGACTAAAATACTCATTTCTTCTGGATTTTAAAAGGTTCTTGATATATTCTCCCTTAAAGCCTTGCGGCAATCTCTACGGCCTTATGGCCGGCATCGGCCATGGTAGTGCCGACGGTGAACTTGGTTCCCTGCAGCAGTGCACGCCCCTCGGCCTCGTTGGTACCCGTGAGGCGGATGACGATAGGCACGCTGGTGTCGAGCTCCTTAAAGGCTTCTATCAGTCCTTTAGCCACATCGTCGCAACGGGTGATGCCGCCGAAGATGTTGATGAGCACCACCTTTACATGTCGGTCGCTCAGGAGCAGTTTCATGGCTTCCACGATCTTCTGGGGATTAGAACTTCCTCCGATGTCGAGGAAGTTAGCCGGATCGCCACCGTAGAGCTTAATCATGTCCATAGTAGCCATGGCCAGTCCCGCTCCGTTGACCATACAGCCGATGTTACCGCCGAGGTTCACATAGCTGAATCCCTTTTCCTTGGCATAGAGTTCTTTCTTCTCTTCCTCGGTAGGCTCGTTGAGCTCGGCCACATCCGGATGGCGGAAGAGAGCATTGTTGTCGAAAGTCATCTTGGCGTCGATGGCCTTCAGGTTGCCGCTCTTGTCGACGATGAGCGGGTTGATTTCTGCCAGCGAGGCATCCTTCTCTACGAAGAGGCGGTATAGATTTTGGAACAGCGGGATGGCTTGTTTCACCTGAGCCATCTCGTCGAACAGGGCGAAGGCGGCCTCGCGGGCCTTGTAGACGGGCAGTCCTACGAGCGGGTCGATGGCAATCTTGATGATTTTCTCCGGGGTTTCCTTGGCCACCTTCTCTATCTCCATACCACCCTCGCGGCTGAGCATGAGGATGGGAGACTTCGTGCGGCGGTCTACGAGAATGCTCACATAGTATTCCGACGCGATGTCCACAGCCTCGCCGATGAGGATGCGGTCGACGGTGAAGCCTTTGATATCCATTCCGAGGATGTTGCCGGCGTGCAGGCGGACTTCATCTTCCGACGCTGCGAGCTTTACGCCTCCGGCTTTTCCGCGGCCACCCGTATGAACTTGTGCTTTAACGACTACCTTTTCGAGGCCGAGCTTGCGGTAAGCTTCTATGGCCTCGTCGACGGAATGGCAGAGTATGCTCCTGTCGACCGGTAACCCATACTGGGCAAAGAAACCTTTTGCCTGATATTCATGAACTTTCATAGTAACTTAATTAATTAGTAGAATTTCATGCAAATATAACATATTTCTTCGAAACAAAAAAGGATTCCGGAGAAAAGTAGGTTTAAATAATATAAATAGGTATATGAGGCTCCGTTAACTGAGGGTGGGGTTGCCCGGCGCAGAGGTTATCTTCGTCAGAGCATGCAGTATGATGAGGATGCCGGGCACGAAAGCAATGACCATGTCGAGGCTTTGCGGGCCTTTGCTGCCTGGATGTTTTGTTTGTTCCGCGGTTTCATGGTCTGTTCGGATGCCCCGGAGATGAAAAGGCCGGGGCATCCGTCCCCGGCCTTGATGCGATCAGTCGAAAATCTTGAATTCATAGCCTTGTTCCTTGAGCCATTTCAGAGCCTGGGGCAACGCATAGTGCAGTTTATCGATACTCTTCAATGAGTCGTGGAAGGTGATGATGGAGCCGTTGCGGGCATACTTTTTCACATTGTCAAGCACATCGTCAGCGGTCATCCACTTGGAGTAATCACGCGTTACGAGATCCCACATGATGATGCGGTAGTGGCGGTTCATCCACCAGTAGACCGTTCGCTTCATCCATCCGTGGGGCGGACGGAACAGATGGGCATGAATGAGTTCGTTGGCCTTGTGAACATTGGCAGCATAGGTGATGGGCATATGCTTCAGCGAGCCGAGGTGATTGAAGGTGTGGTTGCCCACCTGATGTCCCTCGGCCACGATCTGATTGTAGAGGTCGTGGTGTCGGAGCACATTCTCGCCGACCATGAAGAAAGTGGCCTTGGCCTTGAACTCCCTCAGCGTCTGGAGGATGAAAGGCGTAGACTCCGGTATCGGACCGTCATCGAAAGTGAGGTAGACCGAATGGTCGTTCTTGTCCATCCGCCATGTGGCTGCCGGATAGAGCCAGCGCAGCCAGAACGAGGGTTGCTCTATGAACATAGGCTACGGTCTCTTATTCTTCAAGTTGCATCCGATCGTTGGCCTCGGCCTCGGGGTCTATGCCTCCTTTCGTGCGATAGGCGACATAGTAACGGCTCATTTCATCGAGCTGCCGTTTGGCAAGATTCTTGTCCACCAGCTTCGTAATCTCGTTCAGCTGCTGCATGATGTATATCTGGGTCATGCAGTCTTGCTGTGAGAGGCTGAAGTTGTTGCCCGACAGGCTCAGGTAGAAGCGCATGTACTGGGCGGCGTCGTTCCACATGATCTGTATGGTCTTCTTGGCCTTTTCTTTCTCGCCCAAGAGAGCATAGGCACGGGCAAGGTCGGCTCCGCCTCCGATATACTTCATCGGGACGAGGCTCGCAGGAAGCACTTTCTCTGCCTTCTCCAGTACTTTCCGGGCCTTTCCGGGCTGCTTCTCCCGGATGAGGTTCATGGCGAGGTCGGCCATCAGCTGACGGTGGGTGTAGCACATGCGGCGCACGGTCTCGTCGAGGTAGATGTTCTTACCTGCGTCCAGGCCGCCCCACTTATAGCGGTTCATCACATTATTGTAAGCTTTTGCCGTGTCGAAGCGCTTGGCTCCCGCCGTGTTGGTGCGGAATGGGGTGATACGGTTGGCCAGACCCTCCTGCACGAAGTTGTCGCCGAGGTTCATGAAATTTTCGGGCCCCACGCTGATGGCCACATACAGCGGACGGGTCCAGTTGCAGTTGGCAATCATCTCGAGCATCATCAGGTCGCCCTTATACAGCGCGCGCTTCCCTGCCAGCGAGATTACCATCTTGTCGGGGATGGTGTCGGAGGCCATGAGCATGCCGCTCTTCCTGACGGCTTCCTTGTCGATCGTTACATAGAGCGTGTCGGTGGGGATACAGTGCATGTCGCTCTTCTTGGACAGCACCCAGTATTTCATCACATTCTTCAGTTCGAACGGATCGTCGCCGAACTGCTTTCGGGCAGCCTCGGGATGCTCCTTGTAGTAGTCGAGAATCTGTTGCTTGGCCGAAGGGATAACCTCCACATACTCGTTGGTGCCCGTGCAATAGTCGAGTCGAGGCCACGAGATGGGCACAGAGGGAGACTCGTAGGCTGGGCGTTTCATCTGGTCGATATACCAGTCGGTCTGCAGATAGCTCAGGTTGCAGACGCGGGCATCGGTGCGCACGCCCTCCACATCCATGTTATACCACAGCGGGAAGGTGTCGTTGTCGCCGTTGGTGAAGATGATGGGGGCGCCTTTATCCGGAAGGGTCATCAGATAGTTCTGGCCGAAGTCTCTGCAGGTATAGCGTCCGGAGCGGTCGTGGTCGTCCCAGTTCTGCGATGCCATCTGTATGGGCACGAGCAGACAGGCCAGGGCTACGATGGCGGCCACGATGACATTGTCAGTCTTCAGGCGTTTCTTCAGTTGGTCGACGATGGCCGCGACACCCATGCCGCACCAGATGGCGAAGGCATAGAACGAACCGGCATAGGCATAGTCGCGCTCACGGGGCTGCATCGGAGTCTGGTTCAGATAGACCACGATGGCAAGGCCTGTCATGAAGAACAGGAAGAATACCACCCAGAACTGGCGGATGCCGCGGCGTCCGCGGAAGGCTTGCCAGAAGAGCCCGAGCAGTCCGAGCAGCAGCGGGAGGCAATAATAGACATTGTGGCCCTTGTTGTCCTTCAGTTCCTGGGGGAGCAGATTCTGGTTCCCCAGCCGTGCGTTGTCGATGAACGGGATGCCGGTGAGCCAGTTTCCGTGCTCGAGTTCACCTGATCCTTGGATATCGTTCTGTCTGCCGGCGAAGTTCCACATGAAGTATCGCCAGTACATCCAGTTGCACTGGTACGACAGGAAGAACCTGATGTTCTCCATCTGCGTGGGCATCTTCACCGTGATAGGTTCTCCGCAGCGGTCGTAGGGCACATCGCGCCCTTCTACTCCGCCCAGCCAGTCGTTGTAGGCTTGTGCGTGCGCGCTGCTGTACATGCGGGGGAAGAGCATGTTCTGGGCATATACATACTTGTCCTTGGTGTTCACCACGAAGTAGGAGTCTCGCTCGTCCTTGCTGCTCTTCTCCTTGCGCGCATAGATGGGCGCGCCCTTCTCCAGGACGGGGATGCATGTGTTGCCCTCGGTCTTGAGCTTCACCTGCGAGCCGTAGGCCTGTCCGTAGAGCAGCGGACGGTCGCCGTACTGGTCGCGGCTGAGGTAGTTGCCCAGGGTGAAGATGTCCTCCGGGGAGTTCTGGTCCATCGGGGGGTTGGCCGAGGAGCGGATTACGATGAGCGCATAGCTGGAGTATCCGATCATCAGCATCAGCATGCAGAGCAGCATGGTGTTCTTCACACGGGCAGAGACGAGGAGCTCCCTCCGCTTGTTGACGGTGTGGTTATACTTCAGGGCAAACCATAGGATGACGAGCACCACCACTCCCGTGATGAAGGCTTTCCATCCATAGCCGTAGAACGGGATGCCGAGCATGGCCACGGAGAGCAGGAACGCGAAGTTCTCTCGCTTCTCGCTCCTGTCGGTATAGGTCTCGTAGATGGCCCAGATAACGGTGGCCACGAGCAGGGAAATATAGACTATCTCTCCCGTATTGAACGGCATGCCGAGCGTGTTGACGAAGAACAGCTCGAACCAGCCGCCCACCGTGATGATGCCGGGCACCACGCCGTAGAGCACGACGGCCACGATGACAAACGAAATCACCAGTGCCGCCAGCGAGCCCTTGAGCTCCACATTCGGGAATTTCTTGTAGACGAACACCAGTACGATGGCCGGGATGCAGAGCAGGTTCAGCAAGTGGACGCCGATGCTCAGGCCGGTCATATAAGCTATCAGCACCAGCCAGCGGTCGCTGTGAGGCTCGTCGGCATGGTCTTCCCATTTCAGGATGAGCCAAAACACGATGGCCGTGAAGGCCGAGGAGTAGGCATAGACCTCGCCCTCGACGGCAGAAAACCAGAAGGTGTCGCTGAAAGTGTAGATCAGAGCGCCTACCAAGCCGGAAGCCTCGATGGTGATGAGCTTGCTCGTAGTGAGCGAGCCCCAGTCTTTCAGGATCAGCTTACGCGTGAGATGGGTGATGCTCCAGAAGAGGAACATGATGGTTGTCGCGCTCAGGAGCGCGCTCATGGTGTTCACCATGCGGGCCACTTGCGAGGGATCGCTCACGAACTGCGAAAACAGATTGCCCGTAAGCATGAAGAAAGGTGCCCCGGGGGGGTGTCCGACCTCAAGCTTGAAAGCGGTGGATATGAATTCCGGGCAGTCCCAGAACGATGCCGTGGGCTCAATGGTAGAACAATATACGATGGCTGCGACGACAAACGCAAACCATCCCAGCACATTGTCCACTAATTTGTACTGTTTCATTCTATTTTGATTATGTATATTTCGAAATACCCTGCAAAGTTAATGTTTTTCACCGAAATAACGCTCTAATAACTATTAGAAAATCAAAATTAATTTAAAATATCAGGGCCAGTCCGCCAAGGAGCAGCAGATAGCGCAGGATTTTGCCGGCGGCGATGCTCGTGAGGGTGATGGGGAAGTTGGCGCGCATGAGCCCGAGCGTGATGGTGATGGCGTTGCCGATGATGGGGACGAAGGCAAAGAATCCCATCCACGCCCCGTGTCCGGCGAGGAATTTCTGTGCTTTCTGCATGCTCTTGGGCGTTACATGCAGGTATCGCTCTATCCATTCGGTCTTGCCCATGCGCCCCACGAAGTAGTTGAGGAGCGACCCCGATACATTGCCGATGCTGCCGTAGACGAGGAGGCTGGTGGGGTTCAGCCCCGCCGCCAGGAGCCCGATCATGACGGCCTCGCTGGAAAAGGGGATGAAACTGCCGGCCAGGAAAGCCGCGAGGAGCATGCCCCAGTAGCCGTAGCCGGTCAGAATGTCAACGAGATATTCCATATTCCGAGCAGGTTGCAGACCGTGAGTGCCGCCGCGGAGGCGCAGATGAGGCAGAACGCTATGTTGGTGAGGCGGGTCTTCGAGAGAGCTATGAAGTGGCCGATGAGAGGCGCGGTGTTGGCAATTAGTATTCCGAGCAGGAAATCGTAGTGCACGGGGTCGAGGATCATGAACGCCGCGATGAGGGCTTCCATCGTGATGAGGAACTCGAAGAGCATGCGGGTGCGGATCTTGTCGAGGAAGCTGTTGCGCAGGAAATGTATGGTGCCTGTCAGCCCGAGAATAGCCACATAGACAAAGGTGATGAGCTGCCCCAGCGTCGTATGCGCATAGTTCATGAACCACTCGAAGTTAGCGAGTTGTAGAAAGTGGCTTGAGAAAACATCCATCTGCCCGGCATAGGCATGGAATCCGCCCACGAACCAATAGGGGAAGGCCAGTCCGAGAATCGAGGCCCAGAAGTTGCGCCAGCTCAGCGAGAGGAGGTTCACGGCCATCAGGAGCCACAGGACCGGGACGAAGAACAGCATCTGCACGAACACGGTGGAGGCGATGCCGAGAAAGAGGAAGGCATAGAACACACGCCCCATCGACCGGCGGTCCTGATAGGTGCTGAAGAGGCAGAGGTAGGCCGCGATCACGCAGAGCGACACCACGCCTCCCTCGATGCGCGGAGAGGGGAAGAAGGCCGCCGTGGAGAGTACGGCAAACGAGCACGACACCATGCGGCTGTAGACACGGATGAGGGCGTTGGCGTTGTTGAGCTGGACGAGCAGGAATACGGCCAGCACCAGACAGCCGAACGGCAGCCACAGCCGGCGTTCCACCAGTCCGCCAGCCAGACAGACGGCAGTCGTGTAGGCCAGCGTCATCGGCAGTGTCATCCTGCTCTGGGCAATCTTGTTTTGTAGTCTTTTCTGCATCTGTGGCGACTTGCCCGGAGGCAAGTTTTTTATCGTTTCCTAACGGCTTGGTTTCCTCTTTGTTGTCTCTGATTTCTCCTCCGGCGTCCGTCGGTTTTTCAAAGTCGGAGAGATTGTTCGGCAATCTCGCCGAAATCGTGGGACGAAATCGGCGATTTTGTCATCCTTCCAACGGCTGGAAGCTTTCTTTGCGGTGGCTGGAGGCTTTCTTTGCCGTGGCTGGGATTTTTCCCTCCGACGGCTTCCTGCCCGGCAGGCGGCCGGCCTTACAGGTCCTGCCCGATGTCGCGGCGGAAATATTTGTCGGTAAACCGTATCTTCCGTGCTTCCTCAAAGCTCTTCTTCAGGGCCTCCTCCTTGTCGCTGCCATACGATGAGACGGCGAGGACACGCCCCCCGTCGCTCACCACGCGACCGTCCCTGACTGCCGTTCCGGCATGGAACACGATGCTGTCTTCCACCTCGTCGAGCCCCTCGATGGGGTAGCCTTTCCGGTAGGCCTGCGGATATCCGCCGCTCACGAGCATCACGCTGACGGCCGCACGAGGGTCGAATTCCACGGTGCATTGGTCGAGCGTGCCCCGGGCCACGCCCTCGAAGAGGTCTACGAGGTCGCTCTTCAGGCGCAGCATCACGCTCTCCGTCTCGGGGTCTCCCATGCGGCAGTTGTATTCGATGACCATCGGGTCGCCTCCCACATTGATGAGCCCGAAGAAGATGAAGCCCTTGTAGTCGATGCCCTCGTCGCGGAGTCCCTCGACGGTGGGGCGTATGATGCGGTCTTCCACTTTCTGCATCCACTCCCTGGTGGCAAAGGGCACGGGGCTCACGCTGCCCATTCCGCCCGTGTTGAGCCCGGTGTCGTGCTCGCCGATGCGCTTGTAGTCCTTGGCCTCGGGCAGGATCCGGTAGTGTTCTCCGTCTGTCAGCACGAACACCGAGCACTCCGTGCCGGTCAGGAATTCCTCTACGACCACCTTGGCGGAGGCATTTCCGAACATGCCCTCCAGCATCAGGCGCAGTTCCTGCCGCGCTTCCTCGAGCGTGGGCACGATGAGCACGCCCTTGCCGGCAGCCAGCCCGTCGGCTTTCAGCACATAGGGGGGGGCAAGGGTGCCGAGAAACCGCAGGCCGGCCTCTATCGTGGTGCCGTCGAAAGTCTCGTAGCGAGCCGTCGGAATGCCGTGCCGTTTCATGAATCCCTTGGCGAAATCCTTGCTTCCCTCAAGCACGGCACCTTCCCTGGAGGGGCCGATGACGGGAACGGCGGCCGTGCGCGGGTCGGCCTTGAACTCGTCGTAGATGCCTTTTACCAAAGGGTCTTCGGGACCTACCACGACCATGTCGACACGGTTTTCCGATACGAAGTCCTTCAGTTTGTCGAACTCGTTCACGCCGATGGCCACATTCTCGCCTGCGTTTGCTGTCCCGGCGTTGCCCGGGGCGATGTAAAGCTTCTCGCATTTCGGGCTTTGGGCAATCTTCCATGCCAGCGCATGCTCGCGCCCGCCGCTGCCTAACAATAGGATTCTCATAATTGGCTGTTTATTTCTTGATGGGTTTCAGATAGTCTTCGAAATACTGCGTGATGCGCTCATGCAGGTGCACGCTCTGATGGCCGCGCATGTTGTGGGGCTCGCCGGGATAGGCGAAGAAGTCGGGCTGCGTGCCGGCCTTGACGCATTCGGCGAGGAAGGCGAGGCTGTGCTGCGGCACGCAGGTCTTGTCGTTGTAGCCGATGATGACCTGCAGCTTGCCCTTCAGGTTCTTGGCCTGACGCAGCAGCGAGGCCTGCTCGTAGCCCTCGGGATTGCTCTGGGGGGTGTCCATGTAGCGTTCGCCGTACATCACCTCATAGTATTTCCAGTCGATGACGGGGCCTCCGGCCACTCCCACCTTGAACACTTCGGGGTGATGTGTCATCAGGGTGATGGTCATGAATCCTCCGAAACTCCACCCGTGCACGCCGATGCGGTCGCTGTCCACATAGGGGAGGCTCTGCAAAAGCTTCACTCCCTGCATCTGGTCTTCGACCTCTACCGTCCCTAATTGGCGGAATGTGGCTTGCTCGAAGGCGCGCCCGCGACGCTCACTGCCTCGGTTGTCGAGTATGAACAGCAGGTATCCCTTCTGTGCCATGTAGGTCTCCCAGGAGCGAGAGGCGTAGTGCCAGCGGGCATCCACATTGTGCGCATGCGGTCCGCCGTAGACATAGACCACGGTGGGATACTTCTTCGAGGGGTCGAATCCCACCGGCTTCACCATGCGATAGCAGAGGTCGGTGGTGCCGTCGGCCGCTTTCAGGGTGCCCATGGAATACTCCGGAACGGTGTAGCCCTTCCATGGGTCGTCGGCGGTGAGCAGTCGGGTGTGGGCTTTCCGGCCCGTCTCGGCTACGCTGATGTTGTGCGGAACCTTAGGCGAGGAGTAGCTGTCGCGGATGTATCGTCCGCTGGCGCTCAACTGTCCGGTGTGCCATCCGTCGCCCGTCTCGTCGATCAGGGTGCGCTTTCCGGTGGCGATGTTCACCGAGAAGAGGTTCTTCTGGATGGGGCTGAGCTCGTTCGACTCGATGATTACTGCCTTGTGCTGCCTGTCGAAGCCGAGCATATTCTCCACCACCCACCGGCCGCTGGTAATCTGCCGGAGTTCTTTTCCTTGCTTGTCGAAGAGGTAGAGGTGGTTGTAGCCGTCCTTCTGGCTCTGCATGATGAAGCGGGAGGCGTCCCACGGCAGGAACACGATGGGATGCTGAGGCTCCACATACTTGTCGTGGGTCTCGCGGTAGAGTTCCTTGAGTCTGGCTCCGGTCGTGGCATCGTAGCTCACGAGGCGGCAGTCGTTCTGGTCGCGGTTCAGCTCGAACATGTAGATTGTCCGGTTGTCGGGATCCCAGCTGATGTTCGTGAAGTAGCGGTCGGTGGGGTCTCCTGCCTGCAGGTACAGCGTTCTGCGGGTCTTCAGGTCGTATATGCCGACGGTAACCTTATGCGATGTCTCTCCCGCCATCGGATATTTGTCGGGCTCATAGCTGGCCTCACGGGTGAAGATGTTCACCTGCGGATAGTCCTTCACCATGCTCTGGTCCATGCGGTAGAAGGCCAGCCGCTGTCCGTCGGGGCTCCAGAAGAGCCCCTTGCTGATGCCGAACTCGTCGCGGTGGACGCTCTGCCCGTAGACGATTTCCCGGCTTCCGTCGGTGGTGAGCCGGCGGGCTTCCTGCCCGTCGTCCACGAAGAGCTGGTCGTCCTGCACATAGGCGAGGGCCCGGCTGTCGGCGTTCCATTCCGCCGCTGTCTCCTGCTGTTTCTTCAGGAGCCACACGATTTCTTTCTTCCTGAAGTCGCAGAGGAAGCGTTCCGTGCCGTTGTCGAGCAACACAAGGGGTTTGCCGGCATAGGGGAAGGAGGCGTTGTAAAGACTGCTGACGGTTACGGGCTCCGGCACTACTACATAGCCGGCCTGATGGTTGATGTCGTCTATGTTGAAGAGCGGGGTCTCCTTGCCCGTTTTCTTGTTCACGAGGCGGCACTCCTCCTTGTCCAGCCGCACGAGTTCATCGCCCCACCAGGCGTGGTATTGCGTCCGGGGAACCATGTTGCGGTAGTTTTTCCCGCCGAAGTTGAGGTCTTCGAGCGTGAATGATTTCTGTGCGGAGGCTGTCATTGTAACGGCTAAGCAGAACAAGAATGCCTTAATCTTTATCATCGTCATATCTCCTTTTGTTGTTTCCGAAGTCCCGGTTGTCGTGGTTGCGGCCGAAATTCCTGCCGCCGCGGCGGTCGCCCTTGCCGAAGAAAGGCTTGTCGTCGCGTCTCCTGTCGCGGTCAAATGGCCTGTCGCCACGCCGCTCGTTGCGGCCGAAAGGCCGGTCTCCGCGATCGAACCTGCGGTCTCCACGGTCGTCTCTCCATCCTCTGCGTTCGTCTCTTCTTTCTCCCCGGTCGTTGTGCCAGCCGTCGCGGTCGCCCCTGTCATCACGGAATCGGCGGCGGTCTCGATCCAGGTTGTGCTCCAGGGAGTGGAACTTGAAGGAGCGGATGTCGCCCTCCTCATTCTCTTCGTTTTCCTCGAGACGCTTCTTGAACTCACGCTCTTTCTTGAAGCGGTGCTTCTCGGCCATTTCCTTGCGTTCCTCCTCGGTCTGCACGATGCCGCCTTCCGAGCGGAACTCCTTCATCTTGCCGTCGAAGAGCTGGTAGCGCCGGAACTCGCATTCGAGGCTGCCGTTGAATACGGGAATCTTGATCGAGGGCTTCAGGCCTATCTGGTCGAAGCACTCCTCGCGGTAGGAGAGTATCCAGGCCTCGTTGCCCGTGAAGGCATGCTTCAGCCTTTCGCCGATCATCTTATAGGTGGCCAGGAGGTTAGGGGTAGAGATGCGCTCGCCGTAGGGCGGGTTCATCACGATGATACTCTTCTCGCCGGGCTGCTGGAAGTCCTTGAAGTCCTGCATCCGGATGGTGATATCCTTGGTCAGGCCTGCCGCCCTTACATTCTGGAGGGCGCGGTTCACGGCCTTCATGTCCACATCGTATCCGTAGATGTGGTGCTCGAACTCGCGCTCCTGCGAGTCGTCGTTGTAGATGGCGTCGAAGAGTCCGGCGTCGAAGTCGGGCCATTTTTCGAAGGCGTAGCCCTTGCGGAACACGCCCGGCGATATGTTTCGGGCTATGAGGGCGGCTTCTATGGGCAGGGTGCCGGAGCCGCACATGGGGTCGATGAAGTCGGTTTCGCCCTTCCATCCCGTCATCAGGATCATGCCGGCGGCAAGAACCTCGTTCAGGGGAGCCTCCACGCTCTCCTGCCGATATCCGCGCCGGTGCAGCGACTCGCCGCTGGAGTCGAGGCAGAGGGTGGCATCCTCGTCGGAGATGTGGATGTGGAGCCGGATGTCGGGATTGGAGATGGAGATGTTGGGGCGGCTGCCGGTGTTGTCGCGGAACTGGTCTACGATGGCGTCCTTCACCTTGTAGGTTACGAATCGGGAGTTGCGGAATTCCTCGGAGTAGACCACGGAGTCTACGGAGAAGGTCTTTCCCTCGAGAATATGCTGGCTCCAGTCTATTTTCTTCACTTCTTCATACACCTCTTCTGCCGAGCGGGCCTTGAAGTGCTTGATGGGTTTCAGGATGCGGATGGCCGTGTGCAACTGGAAGTTAGCACGATACATCATCTCCTTGTCGCCCGTGAAGGACACCACACGCCGGCCTATCTCTACATTGCTTGCACCCAGTTGGGTAAGCTCTTGAGCCAAAACGGGCTCCAGGCCCATGAATGTTTTGGCGATGAGTTCAAATTCCATTTTCAATTGTTGGTTTTATTTCGCGTACAAAATTAGTAAATATAATCGAGACACCGACATGTAAAGCCGGAAATATTTATATTTTCGGTCTCTCGCCGGAACGGGAAATCAAGAGGGTTGGGATGTCTGCCGCCCGGGCGGCAGACGGCAGTCGGGATTAGGGTCGGTCGCAGGCGCCGTCGTTACAAACGGTGTGTAATGTGGTTACACGCTGTTTGTAACGACATTACACGCCGCTTGTAATCCTGCCGGGAGCGGCCTGGCGGTGGGCCGTGTCTTGTCGGGGGCGGATCAGACGGCGATGTTGTCGAGGAAGAGCAGCAACCGGTTGATTACATTCACCGAGCTCACGCCCGAGTCGAAGTCGAGGCTCACGAGGTTCAGCTGCGGATAGTCTCGGTGCAGCCGCTTCTCGATGCCCTTCGACACCACATGGTTGGCGATGCAGCCAAAGGGCTGCAGGCTCACGATGTTGTTCACTCCGCCGTGTATCAGGCTGATGATGTCGGCCGGCAGGAGCCATCCCTCGCCGAACTGGGCGGCCAGCGACACGGTGCCGTTCACGGCCTTGGCCTCGTCGAAGATGTTGGTGAACGGGCGGAAATAGCGGAACCGTGCGGCTATCCGGTTGATTTTTTTCTCCCGACGGAGGATAAGTCCATAGATGCCCTTGACGACAAAGTCGGGCACCCGTGAGCACGAGAGGCCGAGGTGTTTCTGGGCGATGACATTCACGAACTCCTGCAAAAAGAACGGCGATAGCAGCGGCGGCACCACCTCGATGCCCCGGCTGATGATCTTGTCGGCGAGAAACTGATGGGAGAAGGGGTTGAACTTCAGGAATATCTCACCGACGATGCCCACCTTACGGGTTTCCCTATCCACGCAGACAGCATCGAATTCGGCGGCCGCGTTGCCGATGAGCTTGAGCAGTCCGTTGGCATCGTTGCGTCGGATGAGCGGGGCGGCCTCCTGCATGAACTTGTCTCTCAGCATGGCCGCTATGCCCGTCTTGCGCTCTCTCACCACCGTAGCGTGATACATCTTGGAGATGGTGTCGCCGTAAAGGATGGATGTGGTGATGATGTTTGCGAACTTCGTCCATGGAACGCCGAAGCCCTCTTGCTCGTTTCCACCCTCTGCGTTGGCGGCTACGCCCAGCGTGATGAGCGGCACATCCTTGAATCCGTTGGCGATCATGGCTCGCTTGATGAGTCCGGCATAGCTGGTGGCACGGCATTGTCCGCCTGTCTGCGTCATGGCGATGGCCGTGTTCTTGAGGTCGTATTTCCCTGACTTGAGAGCCTTTATGATGTCGCCCACGATGAGGGTGGCGGGATAGCATATCTCGTTGTTGGCATAGCTGAGCCCCAGCTGTGCGCTCTCGTCGTCGCTCATAGGCAGTACTTCCACATCATATCCCATGAGATTGAGCAGGGGGGAGAGCAGGGGAGTGAGATAGGCGGTCATGTATGGAGCCAGGATCTTGCGCCTCGTGTCGGCCTGGTGGAAGACACGGGTGGTCTCAAACTGTTTCGTGCGATACCGGTAATCGTCGTTCTTGGCTTTCAGGCTCTCGATCAGGCTGCGCACGCGCAGCTTCAGCGACCCGATGTTACTCACGTCGTCTATCTTCAAGAGGGTAAACGGCTTTCCGTTCCGCTTGAGTATGTCGCGTATCTCGTCTTGTATGAAGGCATCGGGTCCGCAGCCGAAAGAGGTCATCTGGACGAAGTGTAGGTCGTCGGGTTGCTCGGCTGCCCACTGCCCCGACTTGATGATGCGGTTCATGTAGGCCCATTGCTTCACGAGGTAAGTCTCGCCCGAGTCTACCGCCTTGTTGCCCCTGACGATGTCGTCGCTGATGACATTCACGCCCAGCGATGCCACCATCTCCGAGAGCTTGTGCTGGATGAGCGGGTCGGTGTGGTAAGGCCGTCCGGCCAACAAGATGGTGAGTCCTCCTTTCTCACGGCTCTTGCGGAGTATCGCCATGTTCTCCGCCTTGATGTCTCGGATATAAGCCAGCTGTGCCTCAAGGGCTGCATGAAAGGCTTGCTGTGCCCTCCTGCGGTTTACGCCGATACCGTGGAGGTATTTTTCGATTTGCCTTGCCAGGAGCTTCTGGTTCGAGAAGTTGATGACGGGAGAGTCCACGGGTACCTTGGGTTCCATGGCGCTGCGCACGACATCCGAGTAGGCCGACACGATGGGGCAGTTGTAGCTGTTCAGTGTGCGCGCGTCCTCGTTGTGCTCATACACCACATAGGGCATCAGGATGCGTTCCACGCCCAGTCTTTCCAGCTCGTGGATGTGAGCGTGAACGAGTTTCGCGGGAAAGCAGATGTTGTCGCTCATCACGCTGCCCAGGGCTCCCTCGTATCGGGTGAAGGTGGACTCGGAACTGAGCACGGTGTCGAAGCCGGCCTTGCGGAGCAGCGTGCTCCAGAAGGGATAGTCCTCATACATGTTCAGCACACGGGGAATGCCGACGCGGCGGCTGCCCTCACGGGGCTTGATGTCCGGTTCCCGGAAGAGCCTCTGGTATTTATAGGTATAGATGTTCTCGCCTTTCTGCGCATGGTCGCCCTTGTTGTTGAAGACGCGCTCGCACTTGTTGCCGGAATAGAACTTGCGTCCGCCTTGGAACTGATACATCGACACGAAGCAATGGTTCTCGCATCCCCGGCACCGGAGCATGCGGGTCTCGTATTCCGCTCCTGCCAGCAGTTGGTCCAGCGTGCGGGTGTTCGTGGCGGCAGCGGCGTCGAGCCCGGCCTTCAGGTGAAGCGCGCAGCCGTAGGCTCCCATCATCTCGGGCATGTTGTTGCGGGCCACCTCCGTTCCCGTGAGCAGTTCGAAGGCACGCACCACGGAGTCGTTGCGCATGGTTCCGCCTTGCACGACGATGCTGTCGCCCAGCGAATCGTTGCCCTGGAGCTTCAACACTTTGTAGAGGCAGTTCTTCACCACGGAATAGGAGAGCCCCGCGGAGATGTCGGCCACCGTAGCCCCCTCACGCAAAACCTGCTTCACTTTCGAGTTCATGAACACCGTACAGCGGGTGCCGAGGTCGCAGGGAGCAGCGGCGGTACAGGCTATCTTGGCAAAGTCCTGTACCTTATAGTTCAGGTTGTTGGCGAATGTCTGGATGAAGGTTCCGCACCCGGAGGAGCACGCCTCGTTGAGTTCCATGCGCACCACGGCCCCGTTTTCCACGAAGATAGCTTTCATGTCCTGCCCCCCGATGTCGAGGATGAAGCTCACATCCGGCATCAGGCTCTCCGCGGCCCGGTAATGGGCAATGGTCTCGATGATGCCCTCGTCGAGGTTGAAGGCGGCCTTGATGAGTTCCTCGCCGTATCCCGTGGAGCATGCCCCCGCGATTCTGAGGTCGCAGTTCATCATGGCAGCCTCGCCCCGGAGTCTCTCGAGGCCTTCCCTTACGGCCTTGATGGGGTTGCCAAGGTTGAGGGTATAGAAGGAAAACACGATGTCGGAGCTCTCCGTGTCGAGGGCGATGACCTTGGTGGTGGTCGATCCGCTGTCGATTCCGAGCACCACCTGCATCGACCCCTTGCGCAGCGGATGGATTTCCGTGGCAAAGGCGCTCTTGCGCTCGAGCCATTTCTCGTGTTCTATCTCGTCCTTGAAGAGAGGCTGGAGGTCGCTGTACCATACCTGTTTCTCCTGTGTGGCGAGCCGTTTCTGCAGTTCCGAGATCCTCACGGTGTCGCCCTTTCCGCGGATGGCACAACCCAAGGCGGGTATGAGATTGCTCTCGGGAATGACGATGAAGTCGTTCTCGTCGAGCTTGAGATAGTCGGCAAAAGCCTTTCTCAAGGCCGGCAGGAAGGTCAGCGGCCCTCCGCAGAGCAGGATGGGCGGCTGGAAGTCGCACCCGTGGGAAAGAGTGGTAACGGTCTGGACGGCAATGGAGTGGAAGATGGAGGCCGCGATGTCGCTTTCGGGCAGGTTGCGCGACATGAGGTTCTGGATGTCGGTCTTGGCAAAGACGCCGCATCGGGCAGCCATCGGATAGGTGCGCTCGGCCTGCATGGCAAGGTTGCTCATCGTGTTGTTGTCTATGCCCATGAGCACCGACATCTGATCGAGGAAGGCTCCCGTGCCGCCGGCGCAGTTTCCGTTCATGCGGAGTTCCGCGTTTCCGCCGTTAAAGAAGACCACCTTGGCGTCTTCCCCGCCGATGTCTATCAGCGCCTTGGCTTCCGGATAACGGGCTTTGGCAAAGACCGTTGCGGCTACAACTTCCTGAATGAACTCCGCTTTCAGCTGCTCGGCGGTGGACATGCCGACACTGCCGGTAACGCAGAGGTTTACCTCGAGGTCGCCGAACTTGTCAATAATTTCGTTGAAATAGGAGGATACGAGCTGCCCCACATGGGCGTTATGCCGCTCGTATCGTGAATAAATGTTCTTGTCCTGGCCGTCGATGACGATGATCTTAGCAGTCGTAGAACCTACATCCAGTCCTATTTTGTAACTATTGTTGTGCATTATAGTCTCCCCTGATTATGCCGCAAATTTACGAAGTTTTTTCAGAACGGGAAAAATATTCAGGCTTTTTTACACGGTTATGCAACTTTTTGAGCATCTTCCTCGTCAAAAAGGTAAATCAAACAAAAGCTGAAGAATATGAAACGAATAGCCATTTTTCTGACGATAGCCCTGACATCGCTTGTAGTGGTATCGTGCGGTAGCGGCCTGAGGCGCGGTGCGGAGAACACCGTCCAGCGCAGATACAAGGTCGGAGAGTTCGAGAAGATAGAGCTCAGAACCTATCAGAGTGTGCATTACCGGCAGGCCGACACCGCCTCGGTGCGGATTGTGGGCAGCGAGAGTGCCGTAAAGAATGTTGCTCTGAAGGTGGAAAACGGAGTGCTGAAAATTGACAATACACGGTCGAGAAGACTACTGGGCCTCTCCGGTCGCGACCGGGTGGATGTCTATATCACCAGTCCCGACCTTACGGGAATCTCCGTGGAAGGTGCCGGAGATGTGGACATCGAAGGGCTTCTGGATACCGATGTGCTCGATATCAGTCTTCGGGGAGCCGGCGATATCCATCTGGAGAATGTGCTCTGCGATGTGCTCAATGTTACGATGAGGGGCACGGGCGACATCGATGTGGAGAAAGTAAAGTGCCAGCGCTCGACCATCCTGCTGAAAGGGGTGGGTGATATCGATGTGAACTATGACCATTGCGACGGCGTGAGCTGCCGGCTGTATGGGGTGGGAGACATCACGCTCTCGGGAAATGTGAACCGTCTGGACAAACTCCTGGAGGGCTCAGGCGACATTGATATTGAGAATCTGACCGTAGGAAAATAAAAAAGCACCCGTAAGTCTCTCTTTTCTTGCATAAATTGTTTAACTTTGCGAGGAACTAAAATCGCAGGGAAAGATGAAATATGCAATCATAGCCGCTGGTGAAGGCTCCCGATTGTCGCAAGAAGGCATTCGGGAGCCCAAGCCTCTTGTGCGGATTCACGGCGAGCCTCTCGTCGACCGGCTCTTGCGGATATTCCTGCGGTACGATGCCGAGGAGATAGTCGTGATCTGTAATGACAGGAGCCCTTTGGTATCGGAGCACCTCGAGAGCATACGGGAAGCGGGTCTGGACGGAGCTTCTGTTCCCTTGAGACCGGTGGTGAAGTCGACTCCGAGCTCCATGCATAGCTTCTATGAAATCAGCAAATACCTGGAAGATGAGCCGTTCATACTGACGACGGTAGACACCGTCTTCCGTAACGATGAGTTCGGGGATTATCTCGAAAAGTTCCGCACTGCGGTTTCAGAGGGCTTCGACGGGCTCATGGGCGTAACGGACTATGTCGATGACGAGTGCCCCCTGTATGTGGAATTGGACAAGGAGATGGACATCTGGGGCTTTCATGACGACAATGTTCCTGGCTGCCGAACTGTCTCGGGCGGCATTTACGGGCTCACCCCGGCCGTGATTCCCGTGCTCCATGACTGCGTCCGTCGGGGAGAAAGCCGCATGCGCAACTTCCAGAGGGCGTTGATAGGCCATGGGATGAAGCTCAGGGCATATCCTTTCTCAAAGGTTCTGGACATCGATCATGCATCGGATATAAAGAAAGCAGAAGAATTTTTACGATGAAGAAGGTGTTAGCAGTCTTTCGGGATGCCCGTTTCTCGCCGAATTCCGTGGACAGGGACAGGGCGGTTTTGGAGTCGGTGGCTCGGCGGCTGGGGGCCGATGCCGTCCTTGTTGACGAATCCTCGCTGGATCATTTGGAAAATTATGATATCATCTTGTCGATGGGCCGACTGCCCCGAACCCTCGAATTGCTGAAAGAGGCAGAAGCCGGAGGTGCCAAGGTCATCAACAGCGGATTTGCCGTAGAGCGTTGCCGGCGTAGCAGTCTCGAAGTCCTGATGCGGGAAAACAAGATACCGATGCCCCCTCCCGACGGACACGACGGCTATTGGCTGAAGCGCGGAGACGCGGCGACACAGGAGAGGGATGATGTGGTCTACTGTGCCGACCGTAGTGTTCTGGAAGCTCGGAAACGCCAATTTGCCGACCGGGGAATCGCCGATTGCGTGGTGAGTAGCCATGTCAGGGGCGACTTGGTGAAGTTCTATGCGGTGGACAATGCGTTTTTCCGCTTCTATTATCCCGGCGACGGACTGTCATCAAAGTTTGGCAATGAGACTCTGAACGGGAAGCCCCACCATTATTCTTTCGACGCGGAGGCGCTCCGGTCGGATGCCAACAAGGTGGCGCGCCTTGTCGGAATTCAGGTTTATGGCGGCGATGCCATCGTAGATGAGCGAGGCCGCTATTATATCATCGACTTCAATGACTGGCCCAGCTTCGCTCCCTGCCGGGAAGAGGCAGCCGTTGAGATCGCTAAACTGGTGGAAGAATGAGTAGGTTTCAGGAATTGTTAAGGGCTTCGCTGAAGTCAAAAGACACCGAAGAATGGCTGGATGTCTACTTCACACGACCCATAGGACTGGCTTTTGCGCTCCTATGGAACCGCCTCGGCATCCATCCCAATGTCATTACGGTCTTGTCAATCTTCCTCGGAATGGCCGCAGGATATATGTTCTATTTCACGGATTTGCGGCATAACCTGCTGGGAATCCTGCTTCTGATGCTGGCTAATTTCTGCGACTCCACCGACGGGCAGATGGCCCGGCTGACGGGTAAGAAGACGCTTCTGGGCAGGGTTCTCGACGGTTTTTCAGGCGATGTGTGGTTTTTCTGTATCTATTTTGCCCTCTGCCTGAGGATGATGGGGCAGTTAGTTCCCGGCACGGAGGTGCGCTGGGGCGTAGGAATCTGGCTGCTTGCGGCCGTTGCGGGTCTTGTCTGCCATTCCCGTCAGGCTTCTCTGAGCGACTATTACCGCCAGATTCATCTGTATTTCCTGCTGGGAAAGACGGGTAGTGAACTTGACAGCTCTGTCCGGCAGCAGGCTATCTATGAGTCGCTCCCCAAACGGAGGTGGTTCGACAGGGCCTTCTATTATAATTATTCGAATTATTGCAGGGAGCAGGAAGTGAGGACTCCGGCTTTCCAAGGCTTCTACGCAAAGTTCAAATCGACCTACGGAGAGGTGGAGGCAATGCCCCGGGAGTTGAGGGAGAGGTTTCTGGACGGCAGCCGGCCGTTGATGAAATACACTAATCTTTTGTCGTTTAACCTTCGTGCCATTTGCCTTTACACCACCTGTCTGCTCGATATGCCCTGGGTATATTTCCTGATTGAGATCGTGGTGCTGGGCATTCTTTACCTGTATATGCATCGCAAGCATGAGGCCTTGTGTGCGAGAATGATGGAGGAAATGGGATGATCAAGGGATTTATATTCGACTATGGCGGCACCCTCGATACCGATGGATGTCATTGGGGACGGATGATCTGGCATGCTTTCGAAAGGGCAGGGGTGGCCGTCGGCGAGGCGGACTTCCGTGAGGCCTATGTCTACGGGGAGCGTTTCTTGGCCGCGAATGCCGTCATTCAGCCCGGCCATACCTTCCGACAGACCCTCGACTTGAAGCTTCGCGTCGAGATGGAGCACCTTGTCGGTAACGGCGTGTGGCCGGTCTCGGCGAAAGCGGTGGCGGCGAAGCATGATGCCGTTCTTGCAGACTTATATAATAAGGTGAAGTCTACAATCCGGAAAAACCGTGCCATACTGGCGAGAATCGGGCGTGAATATCCTCTCGTGCTGGTGAGTAATTTCTATGGAAATCTCTCTGCGGTTCTTGCCGAGTTTCATCTTGACGGCGTTTTCCGTGAGGTGATAGAGTCTGCGAGTGTGGGCATGCGCAAGCCCGATCCCCGCATCTATCGGTTGGGGGTGGACGCCTTGGGGCTCAGACCCGATGAGGTCGTGGTGGTCGGCGACAGTTTCCGCAACGACATCCTGCCCGCGAAAGAGTTGGGATGCCACGCTTTCTGGCTGAAAGGAGAAGGATGGACGGCCGAGACTTATGATGAAAGCATCCCCGACAAGGTGATTTCCAGCCTGTCGGAAATCGTGGACGAGCCAGTTCCATAAACAAGAACAGCCCGTATACAAGCCGTTTTTTTATTCTATAGATGGCTTTACTAAGCAAGTGCAAAGTAATCTCTCCCCCCCTCTACGGGAGGAGGGGATGGGGCGACCAAGTAAAAGACGGCTTAAAGCTTTCCTTTTAACGGTTAAAAGGTGAGTAAAAGACGGTTAAAAGCCCTCCTTTTAACGGCTAAAAGCTTTCCTTCTAACGGCCTTTTACTTTGCCCCCTCTTCCCAGCCCTCCCCGACAGGGTGTTTTCCGGCCTTTCGGAACTCATGGACGAGCCTGTTCCATAATCCCAAATAGCCAATATACCTGTCTCTTATACACATCTCCGAGCCCACGAGACTCGACGTCAT
>CAUULA010000035.1:0-23718 GCA_963545855.1 uncultured Prevotella sp. | reverse complement strand
AGATGACGTCGAGTCTCGTGGGCTCGGAGATGTGTATAAGAGACAGGGCTTGAGGGCCGTCTTGCCATATTCCGCGATGGCCCGATAGAAGCGCAACGGGTCGTCGTCGGGCACGAAAAGGGCTGTTTCCGGTTCGTAGTCGAGCACATTCCGTTCCATCTTTCCGCGTTCTTTCATGCAGATATAGGGCGGATTTGAGATCATGATATCTATTTCCCCCTTGTCTTTTGCGGCCTTCTCGGAGAGGCCGGGGGCGAGTATGTCTTTCTTGAGAAACCTCACGCCTGCCTTCAGCCGTTCGTTGTTTTCCCTTGCGATGCGGAGGGCTTCCGAGGAGATATCCCATCCCTCTACCCGTGGATGAGGCAGGTTGAGGGCGAGCGTAACGGCTATGCAACCGCTTCCGGTGCCTATGTCGACGATGCGGAGGTGGTTGGAATGGGCGTGGCGGGCGGTGATCCATTCGCACAACTCTGCCGTCTCGGGCCTCGGAATGAGAACTCCGGGACGCACCGTGAAGGCTCGCCCGCAGAAGTCGGATTGTCCTAAGACATACTGCACGGGCTCGCCCTTTTGCAGTCTTCCGACAATTTCCCGCAAAACCTCTTCCTCGTCTGAGGATAATTCATTAACTTTGTCCGAGTAAAGGTCGGCGAGGCTGAAGCCGAAGACCACCTCCAGCACCATGCGGATGACGGCTTTTGCCTCGCTTTCGTCGTAGGGCGGCACAATCAGGTGCCACAGTTGGTTGTAGGTCATACAGAAAGCAAAATTATAAAATAAATTGAAATGACGCAAGAAGAGACGGATAAAAAATACATGCGACGCTGCATTCAGCTGGCCGGGAACGGCCGGCAGAGCGCCAAGCCGAATCCCATGGTGGGGGCTGTGCTTGTTGCCGGCGGGCGCATCATCGGCGAGGGCTACCATGTGCGATGCGGTGAGGGGCATGCGGAGGTGAACTGCTTTGCCTCCGTGAGTACTGAAGACGAGGCCTTGCTCTCTCGGTCGACGCTTTATGTGAGCCTGGAGCCCTGTTCGCACTTTGGCCGGATGCCGCCTTGTGCCGACCTTATTATAAGGAAGGGGGTGCCCCGGGTGGTCGTCGGATGCATCGACCCGTTTGCCAAAGTGCAGGGGCGGGGCATCCGGAAGCTGCAAGAGGCGGGCGCGGAAGTCGTCGTGGGCGTTCTCGAAGATGAGTGCCGTGAGCTCAACAGGCGGTTTATCACCTTTAATACGGCTCTTCGTCCCTACATTCTTCTCAAGTGGGCACAGACGGCCGACGGCTTTCTGGACGACCATTTCAGTCCGATGCAGATCTCTACGGCCTTTACAAGGATGCTCACCCATAAGCTCCGTGCGGAGAATGACGCGATTCTGGTGGGGCGGGTAACGGCTGAGCGCGACCGTCCGCGGCTGGATGTGCGGGAGTGGAGCGGTCGGGATCCCCGCAGGTTAGTGCTTTCTTCCGCGACCTCCATAGACAAAATTCTCGACGAATGTTATCAGGAGGGGTTGCAGTCGCTGATCGTGGAGGGAGGGGGGAAGACCCTCGAGAGTTTCATGGAGCGTGATCTGTGGGATGAGATACGCGTGGAAACGGGCACGATTGCGGCAGGAGCAGGTACCCGTGCTCCCCGTTTGCCCGGCAATCTTAGGGTAGTGAGGGTTGAAAACTATGATGGAAACGAGATTATAACCTATGAGCGAAAGTCATGACAGCGAATAGATCCACCACACGGCTCAGCGACTCGGACGACTATCAGCGGGAGTTGCTGATCCGGAAGATAGAGCATGCCGTAGAACAGCTCAAGCTTTCGGAACTGGAAGCCTTGTCGTATGATATGTTTACGAAGGGATATATGAAGGAAGGGTAGGGCCGTTACTTCTTCTCATTGCGGGAGAACCTGTCGTAAAGGGCTCCCGCAAGGATGCCGGCGGTTATCGCCAGCGGGATTACGCCGGGGCTTCCGGTGATAAGGGAAAGGGCCACTCCGGTTATGGAGCCGTAGAGGACGCCCTTGAAAAGGCCGTCGTGCTTGTTGGAATTCTCGTTCTCGTCCATTATCTGGCGCCGTTCTCTTGCTCCAGACCTTTGCAGATATAGCCCACGATATACTCTATCGGGGTCTGCAGCTCCAGGTCGTTGTTATCCTCCAAGTCTTCAATCAGCTTTCTGATGACTGGCCAATAGGGCGAGCTTTCGTATTTCTTGTAGGGATGGCACATGTCTATTTCCTCCCGAAATCGGCGGGTATCTCGCCCCATTTGGTGGTGTCCCACTTTTGGATGGGCGTTGTGATGTGGTGCGTGCGAAGCCAGGCCTCGGCCCTGGCGATGACCCGGAAGAGCGGCTCGGTCTGCGGATTATGCTCAAGCTTGGTCTTGCACTTCTTCTTGTTCACCCATAGAATGGCGTTGTAGGAGTCGCTGTAGATGATCTTGCCGCTGATGCCCTCCCTCTCCATGAGGGCAAGGGCGTGCACGATGGCAAGGAATTCGCCGATGTTATTGGTGCCGTGGACGGGGCCGAAATGGAAGACTTGCGCGCCCGTTTGCAAGTCAATGGCCTGATATTCCATAGGACCGGGGTTGCCGGAACAGGCTGCGTCGACGGCCCAGGCTGTTGCCACAACCTCCGGAGGCAGCGGCAACACGGTGTCGTTGCGGTAGTTGGGCGGGTTCAGGAGTTCCTTCTTCTTCATGGTTTTTACAGGGTTGTGGGTGTATAACCCTCTTTCTTCAGCTCTTGGAGCACTTCCCGTGCTATGCTCTGGCCTGCTTTCTGCCCCGCTTCCATCAACTCTTTGTTCAGGGTCGGTATGGTCATGGCGATTTTCTTGCCGAGGGGAGTCTCGTAGAAGGCGATGTATCCCTTGAGGTCTTCCAGCGTGAGGTATCTTTTATAGATAGGCGTATAGAGGTCGCTGATCCTTTCGAAGAAGAGGTCTCCAAACTTGTCCTCCATCTTATGAATGACTTCTTCCGGCACATCGGGCAGCATGTTCTCCATCATCTGCATCAGCAAGGGAAACTGGGCGCGGAGGGCAGTGGAAGTGCCGGAAACCAGCATGAGGCGGTCGAGCGTCTCGCGATATTCCTTGTCGTTGCCCTGCAGGGTGTCGCTTGTCTGTGCGTATCCGTAGCTAAGCGTGCACAGGAAGAAAAACAGAATGGCGGTTCTTTTCATATTTTTTGCTTACATTCTTTCCGGAACCTCTATGCCTAATAGCTCCATGCCGTTCTTGATGGTCTTGGCCACATTCTTTGCGATGACAAGACGGGTGAGTTTCTCGGTCTCAGTGCCTGCGCTCAGGATGCTGTAGTCATGGTAAAACTGGTTGAAAAGCTTCGTGAGGTCGTAGCAATAGTTGGCAATGCCGGCCGGATTGTAGTTCTCGCCGGCGTCCGTTACGGCCGCCCCGAACTCGTTCATTTTCTGAATGAGTTCCACCTCCTTGTCGTTGAGGGGAGCATCTGTCGCCGCCGGTCCGACCTCCAGGCCCTGTTCCTCGGCCTTGCGCATGATGCTGCGGATGCGGGCATAGGTGTATTGGATGAAGGGACCCGTATTGCCGTTGAAGTCGATGCTCTCTTCCGGATTGAAGAGCATATTCTTGCGGGCATCTACTTTCAGGATGAAGTATTTCAGTGCGCCGAGTCCCACGATGCGAGCAATCTCCTTTTTCTCCGCTTCAGTCATGTCCTTGAACTTGCCGAGCTCGTCGCTTGTCTTGCGGGCATCGTCTATCATGGTGGCTATCAGGTCGTCGGCATCCACCACGGTGCCCTCGCGGCTCTTCATCTTGCCGTTCGGGAGTTCCACCATGCCGTAGGAGAAGTGCACCAGATCCTTGCCCCATTTGAAGCCAAGGCGGTCTAAAAGCAGGGACAGCACCTGGAAATGGTAGTTCTGTTCGTTGCCCACCACATAGATCATCTTGTCGATGGGGTAGTCGTTGAAGCGCATTTCGGCCGTGCCGATGTCCTGAGTCATGTAGACGCTGGTGCCGTCGGAGCGGATAAGAAGCTTCTGGTCGAGCCCCTCCCGGGTGAGATCGGCCCATACGCTGCCGTCTTCCTTGCGGAAGAAGAGCCCTTTGGCCAATCCCTCCTCTACCTTCTTCTTCCCCTCGAGGTAGGTGTTCGACTCGTAATAGATCTTGTCGAAGCTCACGCCGAGTGCCTTATAGGTCTCGTCGAAGCCGGCATATACCCAGGAGTTCATCTTTTCCCAGAGAGCACGCACCTGCTCATCGCCCTGCTCCCACTTGACGAGCATCGCATGGGCTTCCTTTATCAGCGTGGCTTCTGCCTTGGCTTTCTCCTCGGCCTTGTTCTCGTCGAGGCCGTCGGCCATGTATTGCGCCTTGAGTGCTGCACACTCTTCACGATAGTGCTTGTCGAAAGCCACATAATAGTCGCCTATCAGGTGGTCGCCTTTCTTGCCGCTGCTCTCGGGGGTCTCGCCGTTGCCCCACTTCTGCCATGCCAGCATCGACTTGCAGATATGTATGCCGCGGTCGTTCACGATGTTGGTTTTTACGACCCTGTTGCCGTTGGCCTCCATGATCTTTGCCAGCGACCAGCCGAGCAGATTGTTGCGCACATGGCCCAGATGGAGAGGTTTGTTGGTGTTCGGAGACGAGTATTCCACCATCACCAGCGGTGAGTCGCCGGTGGATTGCTTCTCGCCGAACTTCTCGTCGGCATTGATGTCGTTCAGCAGAGACAGCCATGCGCCTTTCGCGACGATGAGATTGAGGAATCCCTTGACCACATTGAACCTCTCAACGGCCTCATTGTTCTGCTGCAAATACCGCCCGATGTCCTGCGCCGTGTCCTCGGGGCTCTTCCTTGAGGCTTTCAGGAAGGGGAACACCACCAGCGTGAGGTTGCCCTCGAAGTCCTCCTTGGTCTTCTGTAACTGTATTATCCTGGCCGGTACATCCTGCCCATATAATTCTTTTATGGCCTTGACGACCCCACCGCAAAGAGCGCTTTCAATATCCATATCGTGTTTGTTTTCTTGTTGTTTTTTGTTCTTTTTCAGACAGGGAATCCTGTTTTGCGAATATTTAGATGCGTGCAAAATTACAAAAAAATAATCGGATATAGGGTGAATCCCAAATAAAAATGTTACATTTGCCAGCAAATGTTGAATCATCTATGAAAACGAAGAGGAAATCGCGCTATCGAGACTTTCGGGATTATGTTATTATCAGCATCGCCATGCTCATGGGTTCGGTGGGACTGGTGCTGTTTTTCCTGCCTAACGAGATTACGACAGGGGGTATCACGGGCATCGCCTCCATTCTCTATTGGGGCTTCCAGATTCCGGTGTCGCTCACTTTCTTTGTCATGAATGCCGTTCTCATGATGGTCGCCCTGCGCATTTTGGGCTGGAAGTTTTGTGTGAAGACCATCTATGCGGTCGTTCTCTTTACGGTTTTCACTTCTATCTTGCAATACTATGTGGGCGATTTGCACCTGCTGGCCGACCAGAAGTTCATGGCGCTCATCGTGGGAAGTGCTTTCTTGGGCACGAGCGTGGGGCTCGGCTTGTCGGCGGGAGGCTCCACGGGAGGCTCTGATGTAATCGCTGCCATGGTCCACAAGTATAAGGATGTGTCGCTGGGGCATATCATCCTGTTCTGCGACCTCATCATCATCACTTCCTCCTATCTGGTCTTGAAGGACTGGGAGAAGGTGCTCTATGGCTATTGCTTCCTTTTCATCTGCTCTTTCTGCGTAGACCAGGTGGTGAACACCATGCGGCGATCGGTGCAGTTTTTCATTATTTCCGATAAGTATGATATCATCGGGAAGGCCATTAACGAGCTCGTGCCCCGTGGCTGCACGGTCTTCGACGGCCATGGATTCTATTCAGGCAAGAAGGTTCAGGCTCTCTTCGTCATAGCGAAGAAGGGCGAGTCGAACATGATATTCCGTCTTATTGACGATATAGACCCTAACGCCTTTGTCTCCCAGAGTGCTGTAATCGGCGTGTTTGGCGAGGGCTTCGACCAGTTCCGTGCACGCAACAAGCAGAGGAAACAGGAGGAGAAAGAGTTTATTCGCCGGGCTTTGGAGGAGTCTGAAGCGGTGAAGGAGGAAACTGCCGGGGCGATATGAAAAAGCGGTTTAGATTCTTGCCCGCAGCCATATTCGTCGCAATTGTGGGCATCCTGTTTGCGGCGAGCTGGTATATGCTCGACTATTCCCTCATGCCTCCCATGCGGCATGGCCGCCTATTGGAGTCAAGACTGGATGAGATGCGGAGGGGATATCCCCAGATTCGTCCGTGGGTAGACAGCCTGCAGGAGGCCGGGGCATTGAAAGACACCTTCGTCCTCATGTCTGCCGGAGAGCGTCATCATGCTGTCTATATCCGTGCGGCACAGCCTTCGGACAAGGTGGCCGTGCTCATTCACGGGTATAAAGACAACTGCATGGGCATGATGCATATAGGATATGTCTACAGTGGGTTGGGCTTCAACCTCCTGCTGCCCGACCTTCATGCTCATGGCAAGAGCGAGGGCGACGCCATTCAGATGGGATGGGAAGACCGCAAGGATGTCATGCGCTGGATGGCGGTTGCCGATTCGCTCTTCCGTGGTTCCACGGCCACCTCGCAAATGATGGTTCACGGCATCTCCATGGGCGCGGCAACGGCCATGTGCGTCTCGGGAGAAGCATTGCCGCCTTATGTGAGAGGCTTCGTGGAAGACTGCGGATACACCAGCGTGTGGGAAGAGTTCAGGGGTGAGATGAAAGCTCAGTTCGGGCTTCCCGCCTTTCCGTTGCTCTACACGACAAGCCTTCTTTGCAAGCTCCGCTTTGGATGGAGCTTCCGGGAAGCCTCTCCTCTGAGGCAGGTCGGCAGGTGCAGGCTCCCGATGTTGTTCATTCACGGAGACGCCGACACCTATGTTCCTTTCTCCATGCTCAAACCTTTGTATGAAGCCAAGCAGGGTGTCAAGGAGCAATATGTCGCTCCGAGGTCAGCCCACGCCCTCAGTTACCGCGACCATCCGCGGGAGTATGCCGGCCGGGTGGCGGCCTTTGTCAGGAAGTGCGGCATCCGTTAGGCTCATGTTTCTTGGCGGGCATGGCTGCCCGTGCGGCCTGTTTGTTTTTGGGTTTGTATCTTCCGGTTTTACGATTTCGGCGAATTCGTCGGACAAAATCGCCGAGATCGTGGGACGAAACCGCCGATTTTGTCAGGCCGGGAGCGGTTTTTTAGTCTACTGCCGCCTTCTCGCCGTCTTGCCGGAGCATGCTCTTGATGGTGCGTATCTTCTGTTTTCTGGGCAATGAGAACTCTTTGCTGTGGGCGTCGATGTAGTCGTAGAGACGGAAGGCCTTGTCGAGGAAGAGGTCGCGGAGCGGCTTCATCTTGCAGGTTCCCTCGGTATACCAGAGCTCGGCAAGCATCTCGAGCTTCTGTATCCGCCGGTCTTCCTCCCATTGCCGGTGGGCATAGTCGATGGCTTCGTCCACGGAGAAGTTGCGCAGCAGCGAGTAGTCGCCCACATACTGGCGGTAGAGCTCCTTGAAGTCTTCGTCGGTTCGCTGGTCGATGTCTTTCTCGAGGAAGCGTTGCAAGGCCGCCATAAACTCCTCGATGATTCTGATGAAATAGTCGCGTTGTAGCATGTTGTTCTCTTTTATTGGTTCAATGTAAGAGTATCTTCTAATTTAATGTCCTGCGAACTCCGGCCTATCATGACTCTGAAGGTGCCGGGCTCTACGACGAACTTGTGCTGCAGGCCCCACAGGGCGAAATCGTGAGGGCGGAGCGTAAAGGTTACGGTCTTTGTCTCACCCGGCTCCAGATGGATGCGCTCGAAGCCTCGCAGCACCTTGGTGTATGCCGTTACGCTGCTCACCTCATCGTGCAGGTAGAGCTGCGGAACCTCATCGCCGCTGCGGGTGCCCGTGTTCTTGACCTCGCAAGTTACCTTCACGCCTTCCTCCTGTTTCTGAATGCGGAGGTTGGAATATTCGAATGTCGTATAGCTCAGTCCGTGGCCGAAGGGGTAGAGTGCGCCCCAGACCGATCGGCGCGCCTTCTCGTCGGAACCGGGCTTGAACGGGAAGTGGAACGGAATCTGCCCGACGCTCTTCGGAAAGGTTACCGCAAGGTGGCCTCCGGGGTTATAGTCGCCGAACAAGGCCTCGGCCACGGCCTGCCCCGTGAACTCTCCGGGATACCACCCGTGCAGGATGGCGGGGATGTTTCTGGCGGCAAAGTTGATGGTGCATGCACGCCCGTCGAGCAGCACGAGGACAACGGGAGTGCCCGTGTGATAGACCGCTTCGATGAGTTCTTCCTGTCTGCCGGGCAGATTGAGGTCGGTGCGGGAAAGGCTTTCGCCCACAATCTGGTTGTTGCCCCCCAGCACGAGGATGGCCACATCGGCCTCTTTGGCAAGCGCCACGGCTGCGTCGCGGCCGGCTTTTTCTTCTTTGGAAAGCGGGAATCCCATCAGTTCGCTCTCTGGAAAGTGCGTGTCGAGGAGGTCGCATCCTTTCGCATAGCCGACCTCGGCATCGGGCATCAGATGGCGAATGGCCTCGTACACCGTGATGATGTTTGCCCCCCGGGCCCCGTAGCGGCTCACGAAATCGGCCTTTTCATTGGCGTTTGGCCCGATGACGGCAATCTTTTGGAGCGACTTGCTCAAAGGAAGCCGGTTGCTATCGTTCTTCAGGAGCACGAGCGACTGCCGTGCCGCCTCCAGCGAAACCTTCTGGGCCTCGGCGTTCCTGACGGTCTTGCCGGCTTCCGCGGCATTGCCTCGGTAGGGATTGTCGAAGAGTCCCAGCCAGAATTTCACTCTCAGAATCTCGGCTACCCGCCTGTTCAGGGTCTCCTCGGAAATCTTTCCGTCCTGGACGGCTTTCCTTAGCGGCTCGATATAAGTTTCCGGTTGGGTGAAGTTGGTGCGGATGTTCAGTCCTGCGTTTACTGCCAATGCCGCGGCATCCTCGTAGTCTGCCGCCACACGGTGTTTGTTGTAGAGGTATTCCAGGGCTTCGCTGTCGGATACCACATAGCCGCGAAAGCCGAACTCATTGCGCAGCAACTCGGTGAGGAAATAGTAACTGCCGGATATCGGCTCACCGTTATAGTCGTTGTAGGAACTCATGATGCCGAGTGCCCCGCCTTCCTGCACGGCCCTGCGGAAGGGTTCGAGATAAAGCTCATGCAGGGCTTGCTCGGTAATGTGGGGGTCGGTGCGGGTAGCGTCGTCGCGGCCTCCGACGGGACTGCTGTATGCCGCATAGTGCTTGGGGGTGGACACCACTCGGCGTGCCTGAAGGCCTCTCACCATCTCAAGGCCGAGCTGCCCCACCAGATAGGCATCCTCTCCGTAGGTCTCGACGCAGCGTCCCCAGCGGGGGTCGGTGGCGATGTCGAGAATGGGCGAATAGATGTTGGTGTATCCGAGGATGTCGGCCTCGGTGGCTTCGATGTCGGCTATCCTGCGAATCAGTTCCCGGTTCCAGGTAGCTCCCTGGCCGCATTGGGCAGGGAAATAGGTTGTCTGATAGTGGCAAAGCCCGTGTATGCCTTCATTGCTGAAGTCGACGGGAATGCCGAGTCGCGTCTCCTCGACAAACCACCGCTGTATCTCGTGCAGGGCCTCGACATGTTTCCGGGCATCGGTGATAAGTGGCTTGAGCGGTGTTCCTACTCCGTTGTGTTCCTCGTCGATGTTGCCGATGCCGTCTTTCCATACACGGGTCTTCCATTCGGCTGTCGGGAGGTCGTCTTTGAGGATGCGCCCGGAGCCATAGAGGGTGGCCATCTGGCAGGTTTTCTCTTCCATCGTCATCTGACGGAGGAGGTCGTTTACTCGGGCTTCAACAGGCATTTTGGGATTTTCGAAGATGTCCATCCTGCCGTTCTTGTTGAAGTCTATCCATCCTTTATGATAGATTTTCTTGTTGTCGGCCTGTGTTCCCGTGGCCGCAAGGATGATGAGCGCAAGGGGCGCCAGTCGTTTAACTTTCTTCATGGAGTGATAGTATATGTGAATAGAGTTTTTTATAGAAAGGATGCTTGGTCAGCGTCTTGGCGTCTCCGAGGATGATGAGCTTCATCCGGGCACGGGTCATGGCCACATTCATGCGGCGCAGGTCGCGCAGGAATCCTATCTCTCCCTCGGCGTTCGAGCGCACCAGTGAGATGAGGATAATGTCTCGCTCCTGTCCCTGAAAGCCGTCTACGGTGTTTACGCTGATGAGCTTTCGGAAGGGCTTGAAGAACTCCTGCTGCCTGAGCAGGTGGCGCAGATACTGCACCTGGGCGCGATAAGGCGAGACGACTCCCACATCGATGCGCTCGTCGAGGATGCGCTGCTTGCCGATTTTGGTGAAATAGTCTTGGAGGGTTTGTAGCGTGAGCTGTGCTTCCTGCTTGTTGATTCTGCCGAAAGACTCGCCCACGAATTCCTCTCCCCATCGTTGCCCGGACGCCGTGGAGGCGTCGGCCGGAGCCCCGTCGGTCGTCTGCCGCCATTCTATGGGGATGTCGTAGTCGAGTATCCCACGGTATTTTATCTGTGGGGCGCTCTCCACCTTGCCGCCATAGAACCAGTTGCTGGAGAAACGCATGATCTGTTCGTTCATGCGGTATTGTGTTCGCAGGAGCGTTACTACTTCGGGCTTGTTCTCCACGATGCGCTCCATGAGGGTCTTGCCGAGCCCTCCCTTCAGGGCGGCGATGCTCTTCACGGTGGGCGGAAGCTGGCAGTGGTCGCCGGCAAGAATCACCCTCGACACCCTGCGTATGGGTATCCAGCAGGCAGCCTCAAGGGCCTGGGCGGCCTCGTCGATGAAGAGCGTGCCGAACTTTTGTCCTTCCAAGAGCCGGTTGGCAGACCCGACGAGGGTGGAGGCGACAACCCTGGCCTCGCCGAAAAGCTCGCTGTTGATGCGGATTTCGATTTCGGTGGCGCGGCTTTTCAGCCGGTCGAGTTTCTGGTGGAAGGCCTCGCCACGCCCCTTGCGCTGACTTCTCAACTCCCGTATGGCCTTCCTGACGGCCCAAAGCTGCGGATAGTCGGGGTGCGACTCGAAGCGCCTCTCATAGGTGAAACTCAGCATCTTGTCGTTCACTCTCGTCGGATTGCCGATGCGGAGCACATTGATGCCCCGGTCGACGAGCTTCTCCGATATCCAGTCTACCGCCATATTGCTCTGTGCACAGACGAGCACCTGGCTCTCGCGCATCAGTACTTCGTTGACGGCTTCTACCAGCGTGGTGGTTTTCCCCGTGCCGGGAGGGCCGTGTACCACCATCACATCCTTTGCCCGGAGCACCTCGTTCACCGCCTTTTCCTGCGTGGGGTTGAGCCATGGGAATCGCATGGGTTCGAAACTGAACAGCCCGGCTTTCTGCGTCTTGCTGTAGAAAAGGTCGCGGAGGTAGGCCAGCCGGTTGCCCTTTGCCCGCATCACACGGTCGAGGGCATCGAACATTGTCTTATAACTGGTCTCGTCGAAGAAGAGCTGTAGCCCTACGGGGTCTTCACAACTCTGTATGTCGACGAGGCTTCCATTGTCGGGAAGCACCACGGCCATGCGGTCGCCGTCTACATAGTTCACGGTTCCCGTAAGGCGGAAATACCGCAGCTCACCGTTGCGGGAGACCTTGAAGAAAGCCACGGGGCGGCCGAACTCGAAGTTGTGTTCTATATCCTGATCTGCCGTGCGGGTTACTTCCAGCGACAGCTGGTTCAGCGAATTATAGTAACTTTTGCCTACCTTCAGCGGAAACCAGGCATCACCGCGCTTCACCTTCTGCGCCAGCCCCATGGTCTCGGTCTGCTTGCGGAAAGCTTCTTTCTCGGCATTGTACTCCATTTGGAGCAACAGCCGCTGCTGCATCAAGGCCTGTTGTGGTGAGTTCTCTGCCATGCTCTTTGAAGATTGTGTCCAAAGATAATGCTTTTTCTCGATATCTGCAAGCATGGAGGCATTTATGAACTCTTCTCCTGTTCACTTCAGGGGGAGGAGAGAGGGATATCGTATATTTCTATAATCAGGCCTTTAAGAAAATATAGGAGTTAGTTTTTCTTTACAGGAGCCGTTTTTGGCCGGCTCTATTACAATGCCTCTGGCTCTGGAATGTAATGACTCGAGGCAGGCCTTCGATTTGCAATCGTCAAAAGCAGCAGCCCCCATTTCCATGATAAGAAAGGAAATGGGGACTGCTTGACAAGGGGATTATTCCTGTGGGAGCATCACCACCGAGATACGGTTTCCACTCTTCAGGATTTGCTTCATGAAGTCGCAAAGACCCTGTTCGGTCTGGTTCTTGATGAGTTCCCGATAATGGGTGTGGGCATCGATGCCGTACTTGCGATACATGCTGATGATCCCTCCCCAGTATCCGTTGGTCTTCAGGGAGTTGTCATAGTTCTTCAGCATATACTCCTTTACCTTTGCGAGCATTTCCGGATCACAAGTGCGGGTCATGTTCTCAGCTTCTTCCTTCATGATGCGCAATGCCATCTCTGCCTTTTCGGGCTTCATGGGGCAGGTTACCAAGAGGGTGTAGTCGTGGTAATTGCCCTCTATAGTTGATCCTCCTTCTGCCCCGCATGAATAAGCGGCACTGGCTTCCTCACGGATTTTCTTAAGATATACCATGCTGAGAATCTGCCCGATCATGTTCACCTTAATGGCATTGTCTACACTATAGGGGATATCGTTGGTATGCCAGAACATGTATGCCAGCGACTTGGGAGTCTCCATCTTACGACGGAAGGTGTTGTCGACGATTCCTTTTTGGAAGGAACTTATGAGGTGCCCCTTCTCCACCTTTCCCTTGACAGGCAATGCGGCCAGATACTGACATATGAGCGGGCGTAACTTGGCCTCATCGAAATCGCCGATAAACATAAAGGTCCATGCGGACGCGTTTTGTGTCCGTTCCTTGGCAATCTGCAGGATGCGGTCGTAGTCGATGTCTTTGAGGTCGTCCATGAGTATGGGCTTCAGCCGGGGATTATGGCCGTAGACGGTAGCGGTGAGTGAGTCGTTGAAGATCGTCTCATGTGAGAGGTTCCGATTCTTGAGGCCAATCTTCCAAGAATCCAATAGTGTGGCAAACGACAGCTCGTCTTTCCGGATGTCGGTAAAGTAAAGATAAACCAGCTGCAGCATGGTTTCCAAGTCTTTTTGCGACGAGGAGCCGCCTGCGCCCATGTATTTGTCGCCCATGGAAAGATGGGCTTTGGCCCTCTTTCCTGCCAGAATCTTGGGAAGATCCATGTTAGAGAATTGGCCGAGGCCGCTTGCTCCTATTACATTGTCGAATACGGCCAAGTTGGTGTAATCCTTTTCTCCATAGAGCGACTTTCCGCCCAATCCCGTACCCGAAAGGATGATTTGATCCTTCTTGAAGTCGGTTTTCTTGAGGATTACGGTAACCCCATTAGAGAGCTTGAGTTCCTTATAATCGAATTTCTGGCTCCTTTTCTCATTCACGATCTTGCCGGCCTTGGGCAGTTCCGGTAATAGGGGCTCGTTCTTCACCTTATCTATATAAGGGGTAAGTTCGGCCTTTCGTGCAGAGTGTACGGCTTCGAGCAGGCTCTCGGTTGTGGGATATATATTGCCCTCCTTCTCATTGTTGAAGTTAAGAATCACCATGTTGCGGTCGTTCTCAGGCAATAGTTGGGGGAGGATGTCGTTAATGCCCTGCAAGGGAATCTGCGGAACAACCTGTTTCATGATCTGATAATAGTCTTCGAAGGCGGGGATAGGCTCATTGCTGAGGAAGTTTCCCTTGTAATCTTCGGCAAATGATGTATTCGTACGCTTGTCGCGGTTGGCAAATGCCTTGTCGAGACCACTGAGGACATTGGCCTTGGCACGGTCGTATTCTGCCTGGGTGAAACCGAATTTGACAGCACGCCTTGCCTCAATCAGGGCAGTCTGTAAGGCTATGGCTGTCTTGTCCATATCCTTGGGGGCGGCACTGATGGAGAAGGCGCTCTTGGTTTTGGCGAGGATAAACGGCCCGTCGCCTGCACTTGCACCGATATAAGGGCAGTCGGCCTTGAGTGCCGCTTCGGCATAACGGTCGTTCAGCATGCCCAAAGCAATGTTCTTCGTATAGTTGGCAATGATATACTCCATGTTTCCCTTTTGCGACTCCGGCCAGATATCGTGCTTGAATAGCACCTCCACCACGCTGTTTGCCTGCTCCTTGTCTTTGTCTACGATGACAATGGGCTGCTCGTTGTCGGGCACCGGTTCATCGACGACGGGAGCTTGGTTGGCCGGGTTATGTACGGGGGAGAAGAGTTTCTTGATCATAGCCTCGGTATGATCGATGTCGATGTCGCCTACTACGATGATGCCTTGATGGGCCGGGTGATACCATTTCTCGTAGTAAGCTCTTAATTCCTTAGGCTTAAAGTTGTCTACCACACTCATCAAGCCTATGGGGAAGCGCACGCCATACTTGGAGCCGGAATAAACCGTGGGCAGGTTTCGCTCCAACATGCGGGAGCTGGCACTGGTGCGTTCGCGCCATTCCTCATGGATGACGCCTCGCTCCTGGTCTATTTCCTTGGGATCGAGAGTAAGGGCGCTGGCCCAGTCATGGAGGATCAGCAGGCAGGAATCTAACGCACTCTGGCGGGTAGTGGGAACATTCGAGATGTTATAGACGGTCTGGTCTATGGAGGTATAGGCATTCAGGTCGGCGCCGAACTTGACGCCCAGGGTCTCGCAATATCGTATGAGATCGTTGCCGGGGAAGTGCTTGGTGCCGTTGAAGCACATGTGCTCTAAGAAATGAGCCAGTCCGCGCTGGCTCTCTTCTTCCTGTATGGAGCCTACTTTCTGGGCAATGTAGAAGTCGGCCCTGTGCTCCGGCCAGTTATTATAGCGTATGTAATATTTCAGTCCATTGTCCAAGGTACCTATGCGCACGGCTGTGTCTATAGGCACGGGCGGCATCTGGGTTTGTGCCGACATCTGAATCGATGCCAGCACAATTATCCCCAACAGCATTTTTCTTAGTCTTTTCATATTTTTATAGATTTAAGCAGGTAGGTCATTACTGTTTCTTGGGCGTGGTGAATTTCACCTTTTGCAGTTTTCCCCATTCTCCATTGACATTCTTTGCGATGGAGCAGGCGATATAGTCGGTGTTGGGCGTAGTGGTCCATACGGCCTTGTCTACCTTGTATTGGTTCCAGTAAGGGTCATTGGGTTGGTCTGTCTGCAGCATCTTAATGATGCCCGCCTCGTCTATCTCGCCCTTGTTGATGGCCTCTTCGGTAACGATGATATCGCGGTGCAGGGCTGCCTGGTCGTTGGGGGTGTAGATTACAGCCTGGTGATAGCCCGTGCTTTCATCACCTCCGAACTCGCCAATCTGGATGTCGACGGAAGCCTCTCCCGGTCCTCCGAGCTTCTGCGTGGTAACCTTCACCTTGTCGATTTCCTGAAAGACACCGTTCTTATCCCAGGGGACTACGCAGAGTTCGTAGTCGGTGTTGGGCGCCATGTCGCGCCATGTGGTCGTATGCTCGGCGGTATAGTTCTTGCCGCTGAATCGCTTGATCATGTCATAGGCGTTGGAGAAACCCAGCAAACGGCCGTGCATCTCTAAAGTCTTGTCAATGCTTCCTGCCTCAAACTGGCAAATGGCAAACCCTGCGACATCAGAATTGGGAGTGAATTTCACGGAAACGCTGTCGGGGCCTAATGCGACAACTTGGCATGTCATCTTGGGTGATCCCATGGCTACGCGCTTGGGAGTGGTAAAGTTCGTGCGGGTGACGAGGCCCGGATTCCCGTCCTTGTCGTAAGCCAGGGCCAGAAGCGTGTATTCTTTTTCGGGCAGCACCACAAAGCCGAGATTGACCAGTGGAGTGTCCTTAGTGTTATTGCTGTACTTCTCGATTTTCTGGTTGCTGAAATATTGAGCCACGCTGCCATCGCCGATATGAGTGGCGATGTCGGCCGTGAAGAGACCCAGGCAGTATGACTGGCAGAGCGGCGATTTCTTGAGACTAAGGCTCATAGCCCCTTTCGTCTGTGCCTTGACGGTCATATCCACGGCCACGCGCTCATCCTTTAGGGGCATGGCATTGGTCGTGAGAAGAGATACGAATAGCAAAACTGCAATACTAATAAACTTTTTTGTTTTCATGTTAGTGTTTTATAATGTTGTTATGGTTAGACGGACGACGATGCACCGGAATCTTTCAGTCGGATTGGCAGCAAATGTTAACACGATTACCAGCGGCTTGTAATGACATTACCAACAACTGGTAACGGCATTACAAGCCGTTTGTAATCTTGCTATATGCTTTATGTGCATCTTCGTCCTTGGTCTTTATCCCTTATTCGGAGTCGTTGTCTTAATACATGTCAAGCGTGTTACGCATCACGCCAAACTGTTTGATGCTTGCCACGCGACCCCCTACATTGTATTTTTCCAGCAACTTGGGCTGTTGCAGAATTTGGGTGTCGTAGACAAGGACATCGCCGTTCTCGCAACCAATGAGAAGATGTGGGTAACATCCGCGGAAATAGGCGTCGCTACGGTCATAGACCATGCAGGTAACCTTGGATGTGATACCCTCTAACGGCATCTCTTTGACCTCCAGCGAAGGTCCCCAAGTGTAGAATGAAAGTTGCTTAACGGCAGCGAAGACCTTGTCTCCTTCCGAGAATAGATCATATTGATTATATACGGGATTACGGTCGAATCGTGTGGTGGCTGCCGTCAGGAAGACCGTTTCGTCATTGAAGAGATGCCCCGGAATCTCGTAGGGGGTAGCGTATCCGAAGCTCGGCACCCCAAGATTCCGCTGTCGCACATCCACGGTGAATGTGCCCACCATCGATTTGCCGCCCGTGGTATAGAATACTTGATACCAGCCGTTATTGCGGTCATAGAATGTTGTGCTGGCGTTCACGGCAGTCAGATGATATACCTTCGTATCTTCCGGCATCTTCATCAACGGCATGTAGTCAGGACTCCAGTTGGAGCTGGTGAGCACCTTTATGTAGCTCCGGTAGGTGTTGGTTGCATAGTATGGCAGTGCCGTTGCCATGACTATGCGGCGGTTCAGCTCGTCGTAACAGGGGATGTTGGTGATGCCCCACAGTGTATGTCCGAACTTGGTGATCTTGTATCCTTTCTCATCGAGGTAGTAAGGCTCGGAGAGGAATTTTCCCCCAATCCAGTTTTTTCCGGTCTGGCGGGTGAATACGCGGCCGTCTTTCGTGGCCACCCATGTAAATGCGGGATGCTCTCCGGAAGTCTCCTGGTCGGCTCGGGTGCTGACTAGGAAGTTTTCGGGAGTGCCGTCGGCGAACTGTGAGGAGAGGTCCCACTCCTTTTTCAGGGTAGCGCCGTTGAACACCATGGCAGCCCCCTCTTGTGTAATGGCCGTTAGGCTGCCTGTCTCGCTGATGTTCTTGGCCAATGCGACACGGAGTTCCTTCGGCGTTCCGGGGATGTCTTCTGAAAGAGCCTCTCTAAAGAGGAAGTTCTTCTTCAGGCTCCCACCGGGTTCTATGGTATAGGGGAGATCAAGATAAGAGAGTATGCCGACAGTGGGCTGTCCTTTCTTGGCTGAGTAGATAATGAAATCGCCATCGCTTATCGGGGCGTAAATCGTGATGCCTACCCGGGCCATGAAGGTAACTCCGGTCTTCTTGTCGATGATGCGGAACTCGCCGTCGATCGGCTGTTCGCTCGTGTAGTCGGTAAGTTCCATTCGCTTCATCAGGTCTTCAGCAAGCACGGTTTCCTTGAGTTGCTCGCAGAAGATATGCCCGTTGTAGCTCCACTCGTATCTTACTTCCCCGCTTCGTTTGAGCGAGTCCTTGCCCCAGGTGAAATATTTTGAGGCGTCGAGGGTTATCTGCCGGCCGCCTCTGCCCGATATACGGACGAAGTCGCCGTTCACATTGATGAGCCATGTGGGCGGCTCGATGTTCTCATAGTCATAGTTACCCTCGTCGCTGAAGCATGCTCCAAGCAAGAGAGGGGTGAGCATCAGTGCTATGATATGTTTGAATCTGATTCTTTTCATGATGTTGCTTGTTTAGTGAGGTTATACATTTACCGTCATAGGACTTCCGTTTTCCTCTATGGCCTGGTCAGGATGCTCTTGCAGCCATTTCTTGAACTGGCGCACAAGCTGTATGGCCTTATAGGGCGCATTCTTAAGCATGTCTGCGTTCAGGGTTGCTCCCGGGTCGATGTTGAGCAGGAAGAGCTTGTACTTCTTGCTGGAGTACTCTCCGAAGAGGTTATTGGTTATCTCGGCATCCCACCATTCGGGCTTTATCGCGTCGCGGGTCAGGACGATGACGGCACGCGTGCGCTCGGTCTGTCCGAGCTTGAGTTCACCCATTGGCACGAGCTCTACGGTAAGCCTTGCGCCGTTGGGCAAATCCTTGAGGCGTGCAGAGCGGTGCATCTTGATGACGATGGTGTCGCGTTGGTTGGTGGAGGTGTCGTTCACATGATGCGCCCGGAACACATATTGATCCTGCAGAGTATACTCGCTGGCGTTCGCCGTGGTCATCTCGTCTACCACCTTTAGTTTGAACGGCATGTCGTTTTCGAGCAAACGACCGGTCATATTCACGACGAGCTTGGCATCCAGGTCGTTGACATCGTCGGTATAGAAGAAGAACGAGGCCAGCGTGGAGTCCGCGCGTTCCTTGCCGGGTGCGATGGCATCCTTGTAGAATTTCTCGAAGTAAATGTGGTGCTCGTTCCCCCAAAGTTGCAGCTCGTCTTCCTGGCAGGCAGCAAACATGGCCAGTACGGCTACCATGGATAAAAAATATAATAACTTTTTCATGTTCTGTATATTTCAATTTTTATTTGCTTTCGTCTGTAGGTATCGGCAATACGCTCTCTGCCGTAGTGAATGGGCGCGTCAATCCGTCGTCGCGCTTCACATTGGCCTGCAAGCGTTTATAGAGATAGAAGAGCTGCCCCTCGGCAATCCATTCCCGCTGTCCCTCACGCACAAGATCTTTAGCGAAATCCGCGAATTTGTCGGCCACGGCCAGTTCGTTGTCGTATATGCCGCGGTTCTGGCGCATGGTATTGAGAATCTCGTAGGCTGCGGCATAGTTGCCGTTGCGCGCGTCGCATTCGGCGATGATGTATCTCAATTCCGATGTTCGTATCAGCGGCAGGATGGTGATGGTACGGTCGCGTTCCTCGGTGCTTCCTTCTTTCACATACCATTTTGTGGAGAGATAGGCTCTGTAAGAGTTGCGGGGCTCATAGATCAGGCGTGTACGGCGAATGTCGCTCGCAGATTCATCTGCTCCACTGGTGTTCTTGAAGATGTCCTGTCCTTCCAGGTTGATGACAAATATCCTGCTGCCAGTATTTTTCAAGGTGCGTGGAAAGAATGATTCGAGGCCTATATCAGTAAGTTGTTTCTCGTTATAAAGTCCAAAGATGAGATTGTCCACCATGCGGATATCGTCCATATTCTCCGGCTGTTCCTGCCACAGAAAAGCAAACCTCTCATTCTTGAACGGAGTAAAGACGGCAGAGTTTGCACCCGGGAACTGGACATTGAGCACCTCTTCTGCATAGCTTTTGGCTTTGGACAGGTCTCCGTTCTCAAAGGTTGAGTTATACAGATAGACGCGAGACAGGAGTGCCGTGATAGCCCAGTAGGAGAACCGGTAGCCGCGGCCGAGGAAGAACTCATCGATGGAAGACTTGCTGGAATGGCCTTCCATTCCAAACGGAAGATCGTTATAGAAACGAGCCTTCCCGCTCGCACTGCCGCTCTGACCAAGTGCCGAGTCATCGAAAGGTTTTACCAACGCGCGTGCCTCCTCAAGGTCGGTGATGATCTTGGTCATCGTCTCTTTCACGGTCAAGTGCTGTCCGCGTATCTCGGGGAAAGTCTCAATATATGGAATATGTATCTGTCCATCGTCATCGATAGGTGCAGGGGCGAAGAGCCGCAGCAGATCGAAGTGCAAAAAGGCGCGGCAGGCCTTAGCTTCTCCCAGAATCAGGTTCTTCTCTATTTCTCCGCTGGAGAACTTGTCGTTAGACTCGTCCTTGATGCTGTTGATGATATCGTTCGATGCGGCAATGGCATGGTAGGCCTTTAGCCAGATGTCGTCGATTACGGGCAGTAGGTTTGTGTTGTTAAATTCCCGCTTGCCCGCCGCGATATAGACAGGATCGTTCAGCTTGTCGGTACCGGCATTGATGTCGTATTGATTGGAGAAGAAGTCAATGACACCAAACTGCAGGTTAAGGCCATATAGCGATGATGATGCCATTTCCTTGTACACGCCGTGCAGAGCCTCACGGTAGCCGTCGCCGATCTCAAAGAGCTCTTTCTTGGTAAACTGCCCGTCTACCGGCACATCCAGCCAATCGTTGCAACTGGTTGTGAGGAGGAGCAGTCCTGACAATATGCCTATATATAATTTATGTTTCATGTTCTTGGTTGTTAATGGGGTTGAGCATTAGTAACTTGCACGCAGACTTATACTGTAGGTGTGAGCGTAGGGATAAGAGAGGCCCCTCTCCTGCTTGATGGAACTCCACCGTGCCAGATCGGATGCGTTAAAAGATACGGAAAGTGCGCTAAGCTTGAGTTTGGATACAAACTTCCGCCCAAAGTCGTATCCTATAGCGATGCTATTGAAGTATATATAGTTCTCGTTCTGCACGAAGCGTGATGACGGCTTCGTAGACCCCCTCTCGCCCAATCCGTAGAATGGTGCCACATCACCCACCATACGCCAGCGATCAGTAATTACGCGGCGATCCACATTGCTGGTCGCTATATTGGCATTCTCAACTTTCTCTAATAAAGTCTGATTGTATTGCTGTCCGCCGAAAGCGTAGAGGAATGAGGCATTGACATAAAGTCCCTTGTAGGCCACATTGAGGCCGAAAGAACCCTGGGCATCAGGACTCGTGTCGCCGCATACCACCATGTCCGCCGCGTTCCATTCTTTGGTGATAGTACCGTCTTTTTTCATGAATATCTCCTTTCCGCTGGCAGGGTCGATGCCCAATGACGGCACGGCGTAGATGGCGGAGGTGGATGCGCCTACATAGTATTGTATCAAAGGACGGTTCTGAAGATTTGCATATTGTGGATGCTCTGCGTCGTAGTTGTCGCGGATCTTCTTGTTGTACTCCTCTATGGCTTGGTCAAGTTTAGATATCTTATTCGTATTGGAGGCCATGTTGGCATTGGCTACCACCGACCAGTTCCTGTTTCTGAAGAGCGTTACATTGGTCTTCAACTCAAATCCCTTGTTCACGATAGAGCCCACATTGCCGTTATAGGACTTAAATCCTGATGATGGTCGGATGGCGATCTGGTCAATCATGCCGTCCGTAGTCTTGCGGTAGTAGTTGGCTTCTATATAGAACCTGTTTTTGAAAAGCTCTGCAGTGAAGCCGAAATCGAGTGTCTTGGTGGTCTCCCATGAGAGTCGGGAGTTGCCGATAGTAGTCAGTATTACCGCCGGTCCGGTATAATACCATGACTGTGAGTCCACCCTATAGCTGCTGATCACATCAAACCGTGAGAAGTTCACCTTACCCGTGCTTCCATAGGTGCCCCTTATGCGGAATGTGTTGATCCATGGAATATTCTTGACAAACTTGTAGTTGTGCAGGTTCATGCCCAGACCGATAGAGGCGAATGGGGCAAAACGCTTGTCCTCGCCGAATTGCGAAGAGCCATCGAAGCGGAACGAAGCGTCCAGCAGATATATCTCGTCAAAAGTGTAGTTGAGTGATCCTAATACACCGAAGAGGCGTGTCGTCGACTTCGTGTCTGCTGTTTTGATGGGCTGTTGTGCGGAGTAGATAGGATCGCTGAGGCTTCCGATGTTAAATCCTTCCTGCGTATAAGAGACACGATTGTCCTTTGTCTCCTGCGCGTCTACACCCCCCGTCAGGTTCACAAAGTGCTTCCCGAACCGCTTGTTGAAGTGCAGCAGGGCATTGGCGTTCCACTTTAGGCGAGTATCTCCCGATGTTGAGAGCGATCCCTTGCGGTTGTTGGCCATGTTCTGGAACGACGGATCTTTTGGATCAATGAAAGTTTTGCTGTCGGTCTTCACCTGACTGATGCTGAATGTTCCGCGCAGATAGAAGTTCTGGGTGAAGTGGATATTAATTAGAAAATTATCGGTAATATCGGTGATCCCCCCTCTTCCGGAATAGCTTTGCAGGTATTGCTCCTGCCAGAGCGGGTTCGTACGGTGCGACATCGGTAGCGTTTGCAGATACTCTCCGTCCTCACCATAGATGGCATCGTAGGGAAGTTGGTTGGAATAATCATTGAAGTATCCGTAGGGAGAGTCTTCATAGTTGGTGCGGTCGAGGCTCACCTTATTCTGTATCTGCAGCCAGTTACGCAGCCTGTAGTCGAGTGTCATGCCCGCCCCGTAGCGATTACGGTAAGAGCCTTTCATTACTCCGGAGTTCTTGTCGTAGTTCAGGTTGAGCATATATCTTACGGATTCCACGCCTCCAGATACAGAGATGTCATTGCGCCAGTTATATGCGTTGTGCAGCGGACGGGCCAGCCAGTCTGTGTCCACTCCTCTGCGCACCTCGTTCAGCTTCTGGTTGTACTCCATGGTTTTCTCTATGCCGTTGTAAGCTCCACCCGAATATAGACCTGCGTCTTTCTCCACCTGGAGTTTCTCGGCGGCATTTGCGAGGTTGTAGTCGGAAAGATCGGGGAAAGTAAGTTCCATCGTGGTATTATAGTCTATGCGTATTTCGCCGGCTTTTGGAGGCACGGTGGTAACTACGATGACACCGTTGGCGGCTCTTGAACCGTAAAGGGCGGTGGCGGCGGCATCTTTCAGAATTGTCATACTCTGTATGCGGTTGATGTCCATGTCGTAAATCTTCTGCACATCTACCTCGAAACCATCAAGCATGAAAATCGGCATATTCGGGTTGTCTCGGAGGTTTGTACGCTGCGTGAGCCTCTGGCTTTCTACATCAAGTCCTCTTTGTTGTGAGATGCTCGACGCTCCGCGGATATTGATCTCATGCATCTGGTTAGGGTCGGAGCCGAATCCAAGGTTGTCTAAGATGCGGAACGAGGGGTCGAACACCTGTAGCGCCTTGACCGCATCCTTGGTATTAGCTTTCTGCAAGTCCTCCTTTGTTACAATGGTCGCCGTTCCCGTGAAGCTGTTTTTCTTCAATTCTTGGAATCCCGTTACGACAACTTGGTCCAGCTGCGTAGCGTTCTCTTCCAGATAGATGTTGAAGTTGCGCTTCTTTCCCACGGTGAATTCCTTCGGTTTGTAGCCAATGTAGGTTACCTGAAACACATCGGTCGGAGAACAACCGGCAATGATAAACTTTCCGTCGGCATTCGTTGCGGTTCCTTTGAGGCCGCTTTTCAGTCTTACGGTGGCACCGACAATGGGCTCATTGTTGTTATTGTCGATTACAGTACCCTCGATCGTTATTTTCTCAGGACCCGTTCCTTGGGCGTATCCTTGGCTGCTAAACGAGAGGAATGCAATCAACCATACAATCACACTTTGTTTTAACAAGGCTTTCTGCATAGGTATAACAATATTTAGATAAGTGAATATATTCGGTTTTTGTGATCTTTTTACGGCCCTGTCTCTTATACACATCTGACGCTGCCGACGACTAGTCGAGTGTAG